>NZ_VOYE01000012.1:0-144469 GCF_013420765.1 Acinetobacter sp. YH01009
CAATGGCTTTTATGGCTTCAGCTTTAAATTCTGCGGTGTAAGTCTTCTGTTTCTTGCTCATGGTAAACTCCTAATGAGTATGTATAGTTTACCAAGTTAAACCCTCCTGTTTTTTAAGCACACATCATATCCAACTTTCAAAGTCATTTTTTATGCGCGATTTCCTCTATAGCGAAATCGCAAATTGGTACGGTGTACCTAACTTCCCCAACCACCCTGACATTGCGATTCGTATGGGCTCAAAACTCTGCGAAGAACTACTTGAACCACTGCAAGAAAAGTTTGGACGTATTGCCATTCGTTCCGCGTACCGTTCACCAAGCGTGAACCAAATCGGCAATGAAAAAGGACACAACTGCGCGAGCAATGAGAAAAACTTTGCAAGCCATATTTGGGACTATCCTGACGCAAAAGGCTACGGTGCAACGGCGTGTATTATCATTCCCTCACTCATCGATTTAATTGAAAAAGACCCAAATAATTGGAAACAGATTGCATATTGGATTCACAATCACTTGCCATACAGTCATCTAGAATTTTTTAAAAAAGAAAATACGTTTTGTGCATTCAATATCGGTTGGCATGAGAAACCACTTAAAGAGATCAATAGCTATGTCACAGGATCTAAAGGCAAGCTGAAAGTAACGCATGAACCAAATCTAGACTATGAAAAATTTTATCCTGATTTGCTGTGATTTATCCCTCTCCCAATGGGAGAGGGAGCTTTCAAAGTGAATAAATACTTAAACGATTTTTTGGATATCCGCCCCTCTCCTTTTAGGAGATAAGCAGCAGTGCTGCGCAAGGGAGAGGTAAATATTTAACTTTTTAAAACTTTGTGAAAAACACTAAAGTCATTAATAATTGATAGCATCTAGCCTACTAAACTCATCATAATTTGAACTATAACCATCTATAACTTTTATAAATCCAGATAAAAATATACAACTAAAGAATTTACAGCCTGCTTAAAACTGTCATTCCAATATGCTAAGGTAAATGAAAAATTGATATAAATCATATTTCAACAGAGGGTTACATCATGTCAAAACAAATTCTTATGCTCGTGGGCGACTATGCTGAAGACTACGAAACAATGGTACCTTTTCAATTTTTAGTTGGTCTTGGTTATACCGTTCATGCCGTTTGTCCTGACAAAAAAGCTGGCGACAGCATTGCCACAGCCATTCATGATTTTGAAGGTGAACAAACTTATAGCGAAAAACGCGGTCATAACTTTGCGATTAACTATGACTTTGATGCAGTTAACTCAGAAAACTATGTCGGCTTAGTGATCCCGGGCGGTCGTGCGCCTGAATATTTACGTATGAATGCACGTGTGATTGAAATCGTACGCGAATTTGACGCGGCGAAAAAACCTATTGCAGCGGTTTGTCATGGGGCGCAAATTCTAGCGGCAGCCGATGTGCTAAAAGGTCGTACCTGTTCGGCTTACCCAGCATGTGCAGCCGAAGTTAAACTGGCTGGTGGTCAATATGCAGATATTGCAGTCACGGATGCAGTGACCGATGGTCATTTAGTTACTGCACCTGCATGGCCTGCTCATCCTGCATGGATGGCCCAGTTTGTTAAAGCATTAGGCGCAACGATTACCATTTAATGCTCTAGCCACCAAACTAAAGCAAATTGGATCATCATCCATTTAAGTTGAATCCATAAAAATGCTCCTTGTATAAAAGGAGCATTTTCAAATCCACTGAACAATAAAATTAACGAACCACGCCCAACTTGTTCCAAAGCTCTGGCGTTAAAAATGTGGTAACCAATTTATTTAAATCTACATAACGCAGTATGCCCTGTAACTGTTGTTTAATTTCAGGTTTTTTTAAAATTTCATCGCCTGTAATACTACCAAGTTCTTGAAAACTTTCGCCTACAGCCTGTAGACCGTCGGATTTAATTACAGCCTGCGTTTGTGTAGAACATTGCTCAACCAAGATTCGTTGCATGACCTGCGCCAAATTTTTATCGAGTTGCGTTTTTTGCGCATCACTGACATTACTGTACTGTTTTAAATCTGGATGTGCTGCCAAAGCAGAAAAGGTCCATTGCAGCACCGCTGTTTTATCCGCAGCAGTGGTCGATTTCACTAAACATTGACTAAGCTGATCGACCGTCGGACTTGCTAAACTCACTTGCGTCGTTCCAAGCATCATGAGCGTCAATAAAGCCAAACCTGCTAGTCGTGAAAAACGTAGATGTAATTTTTTAGATAAACCGTAAGCCATAGACCAAACTCCCAAAACTTGAGTCACCTTTGTATCATGAAGTGCTGTATTTGCTGTTTGGTCTATGTAACTCAACTATTCGTTTTTGGTATTGGGTGCATGGATGAGTGGATGAATGGATGAATGGATGAATGGATGAATGGATGAATTGTCGGTCTTCTATTCCAATACCAGTAAAAATATCCATGGGGATCGAGCAAACTATGGGTGGTCAACGTCGATTTATTGCTGTCACCGCGCCAACAGGCAAGTGCTGCATTACGGTTATGATGTAGGTCAATAAACTCAGGATTCGAATATTTTGGTTTCGCAGGAATGTATAAAGCATCTCCCGGATTGACCCATAAATCTGCCAAGTAAATCTTACCTAGATTTGGAAAATAACGTCCCACTGAGATGACCAGAGGCAATTGATCCTGATCGGTCGCGCTAAAAATATGCGGAAAGTCATGATGTTCTAAATCAGTAATGACAAATGGTGTTAAAGTTTTGCCGCCATTTATATTTGATGTTGCATTTTGATAAGGCAAATAATGCCCTGCCATCATGCCATATTCATATTGAATCTCTGACAGTATTTTTTGATTTGAATGAATCTGAATCGCTTCGCCTGCACGCACTAAGGTAATACCAAAAGCTGCCGCGGTTTCTTTGGTTGCCACCAATGGCATAAACTCGAAATGCTGTCCGTCAAAATCAAGTTCAGTTTGCTCCCCCCAATTGGTAATTTTAGTCGAAATTTCGGAAGGAACCGCGTAGGCATTTCCCATCGTCATTTGCGCATTGGTTGGTGACTCGGTAATTAAATGAATCCCTGCCCCAAGTGATGCTAAATATGTTGGATGCCCACGATCATTTAAAAAGAAGGGGGTCTGCTCGATATTGACTGTTATTTCTGCCAATTCCCGATCAAATAATGGTGCATTAAAATAAGTTTCAATTACTGAACTCATGGTTTTTCCTTATTATTTTTAAAACTTTGTTTGAGTACATGATTGGATCAGGATAAAAGCTTATTTCCCCAAATAGCTTTTACCCTGTTGAAGTTTATTTCATACGATTCAACATATTTTTTGCCCCTGCGTGGTTATAGTTGGTCGCTAAGTTTTGTAGGATGCCTTTTGCTCTTGCATTGGCGTTTGGATAACTTTTGCTATATGCAGGCACTGATGTTAAGCATTTCGCAACGAGCATGCCTGATTCAGCATAGGCTCTATTGGCATTTGCACCATTTAATTTGCCATAGCTATAAGCGCGCTGTGCATTATTACAAGCGGTGACTTGATTTTTTCCGGCATTCAGGTCACGTCGTGCATTGACATATAAGCGCATTTGTATCTGTTGCGATGTTTCTGCAACTGGTTTCACTACAGGTTTTTTTTCAGGCTCTTTGGCTTTGGTTTCTTTTTTAGTCTCTACTTCTTTTTTTGCTTCATCTTTCGCATTGTTTTTTGTTGTCGTTGCTTTGGCTTTGCTTGGTGTGGCTTTTTTAGCTACAGTTTCTTCTTGTTTATTATAGTTTTTGCGACGTTCTTCAGGTCCAATAATAGCTGTATACAAACTCACTAAGCGGGTTTCAGAACGGTCATTTGATTTACGCTCTGAAACGGGTTCAATAGCAACCATCCAGCGCTGTCCATCTGCCTGACTACACTGAAACACACCTGTGCTCTGTTTTATACTGCTATAGGTCACTAATAATTTACGACTCCATGCATTTTTGACTTGGTTCAAATTGCTTTTATTCAGTTGAATAAATTTGCCATTTTTGGCTTGGCAGTAACTGCTCATATTTTGCTTGGGTATGAGCGATTCTGCTTCCATATTTTTCTTTTGTGGTCCCCAATCATAGACGTATTCTTTCGCCTTGCCATTTGAGCTATTTAGCCCTTTTTGATTGATCACTTCTTGTGGTGATGCATAATGATTAAATGAATTTGGGTTTAAACTCTGCATGGTGGTACAACCATGTAATGCAAATCCAATACTCCCCACCCATAAAATTGCTTTTAAATTCACAGCAAAAATCTCAAAAAATTCACCTCTAAAAAATAGCGTAATTTAGTATCTTTCACAATTTTATAATCTTGATTTTATTTATTATTTTTATAAATTTAATCACTAAAATCGTACACGTTTGAGATGTGTGCATATGTTGTTAATTTTAATTTGATGAATTTCACATTTTATTTAAGTGTATTCGTTTATCCTTGGTGAACGGTCATCATCGTTCCCTTTTAGGTTATTTCGCAAGCATTTATGTATCGCTATGTGCTTATCAAATCTGCCATCAGAACAAGCCTCTATTATTAATAATAATATAAAGCTGAGCCTATCCATGATTCGAGCGACAATATGGAATCGAGTAAAAAAACAGCTCATCTAAAAATATTAATCTATTGATTTTATTGAAATATATTAACTTAAAATTAAAGTCATAAAAAAACCTGTAATTAATTACAGGTCATTTTTAAGATTAAAAATTAATTATTAATTTTTTCTTCAAATGCTCTTAAACGCTTATAAATAGAAATCAGTTCAATAATGGTTGTCCACGAGGAAATCAGGTATTGGAAAGAATCACGTACACGCCCAAAGACATTTAAAATTTGCATTAATATACCGAGTGTGATTGTTCCCGCTGCAATACTTGGAAACAATACAAAGAACCCATAAATATTATCAAGCTGCATATACCAAATACGAACTAGGTTGAAATAAGCATAGTGAAAATACAGTCTAAAATAATTAAATCGGACTTTACCAAATAATTCTTTTAATGTGAGAGGGTCTGCTCGATCTGCATGATCTTCACCATAAACTAATTCTTTACGATATGCTGCTTCGACTTTTTGATTATTAAACTCCAAACCCGGTAGTTTATAACCCACCAGCATTAAAATAACCGTCCCTAATACTGCCCAAAGGACTGCCGCCCAAACTAATGCATAGGTGATTTCCCCCACGACAGGTAATTTCTTTACATGTGTTGATAAAGTTAACAGCACAGGTAGAAATGCAATTAAGGTCATCACCGATTCAACCAAGCTAACCCCAAGTCCTTCTGTGGTTCTTGCAAAACGCATCGTATCTTCTTGAATACGCTGTGAGGCACCTTCGATGGTTCTCAGTTTTTCCCAATGCGCAGTATAAAAGTCATTCATTGCGGTACGCCAACGAAAAACATAATGACTAACGAAAAACAGGTTCAATACCGCCAGTGTGACATATACCATGGCCACATAGAGAAAAGTCAGCGTCTCTGAATATAACGTCGCCACTTCGCCCCCACCACCTGAAAGCATCTTCTGGATCAGATCATAGAATGGGTTATACCAAGCATTGATTACGACATTACATTCCACACTAAACCAAACATTAAACAGGATAAATGCGGTTCCCCACACAGACCATCGTTGCCAAGGATTATCTGATTTAATCTTCCAAAAGGCTGCAAAAAGCGCCGTTGCTACAAAAAACCAAGCATAGAACCATAAAAATTTGGGACTCCAAAATCGGCTAATACCAATAGGCAGTTCTGCTTGATGATAATTTGCAGCTAAACCAAACATCGTACCCCAACTATTGCCACCGCTATACCACAAGACAATATTGATCACGAACCATATAAGGAATGATCCAAAAAACCATTTTGGATTTGGAAAAAAAGATTTAAACATTGGTCCTACATTTCCCTGAATCTTTGTTTTTAGTTTGAGTTGCTGATGATAAGTTTTATTTCATTAATTTTCTTGTTCAGATTGAAGATTTAACGCTGTTTAATCTGAAATTTAACAATCAAATACAAGACGACACATCATTCGGTTAGCTTAAGGATGAAAACTGAAGTTCACCTTAAATTCATTATTAATCATGCCCTTTTGATGATCTGGTCATTGTTTGTGGAACAAAAAACACACCTTAGGACATATAATTACAGTTAAAAAGTTTGTCATATTTTAAAATTATTTTTGATATCAATAGATTAAAAAACCTTAATTTATTTAACCATTATTTAAACTTAAGTTATGGAAAATTCTAAAATATTTTCTGCGATGTAGCTCACGTCATTTACAAAACCTGTTTCTTCACCAATAATATGCTAAGTTCAATTAACAACCGATGCTTGGGGAAGTAAAATGGAAAGTGCAATTGTTGAATTACTCAAACCAATTACATTAAATAAAGAAAATTGCAGTCCTTTGGTTTTTGAAACTGGTACCGTTTTAAAAGTGATTATGCAAACGCCAGAAGGCCTTTTGGTAAGTAATGATGACAAATTTAACTTTATGATTTCATTGAAAGATAAGAATGAAGTTTGGCGCGAAATTTAATTTTCGCCTCACTTTGTGATTTGTTTTTAAATCATATTTATTCTAAGAAATTTAATCATACAATTATTGAATAAACAGGATAAGGTTCTTAAATTCCATAAAAAAAGAACCCTCCTTTTAAGCAAATATTTTTCATAACTTAGCTTAACGTTTAAATCCGTAAATCATATTTTTCTAAAATCGCATTGGTTTTCTGATGCAATCCCTCAAAATAGACTTTACTCACCAGTGCTGAAGGCTTGTTTTTTGGCAATGGACGAATTTCATGTGCGTGCGGAAAACGTTCAGTAAAATCAAATCGTTTAACCACTTTTTTAAACTCATCCATCACAAGATTTTCATCTTTACAAAAAACATCGTAGGCTTGCTGTTTTTCTGCATCCCAAAACTGCTTAAATGCATCTTGAACACTTTGACCATTCAGCATTCGTGGCATTTGTTCATCAATAAACTTCTGAATCAAATCCATTTTTTTATACATTTTTCGGTCATTACTGAGTAAAGATTGGAGTTGTTGCTGCTGTTTAGCCCTTTGAATCGAGGATGGTGGCGCAGCAGCAATCATATTTAATAATGTATAAATATAATCCTGATTTACATAATCACTAATAATAAAATCTAAAGCAAAATTCACGTCACGTAGCACTGAATCTTTTTCAACTGCTGTACCTTTATTAATTCTGTCATATAAATCTTTATATTTAGATTTATAGTCTTCAAGTTCTTGCGGCACTATAACTGCGTTATCAACATCAAAGTCTGTATACATTTTCAGTTGTGAATGTAGACGAATCACATCACGAAAAGCTTGAATAAACTGCAACTGCTGACTTTCGAGTTTTAGATCATCTACTGACTGACACTCAGGTGTTATTTTTCTTAATTCACTAACACACTTATTAAATTCTGCTAATTGTTGATCCAACGGTGGCACAATCACTTGCTCAAAATTTTGGTCGTCTGCAAAAGTAGAAAGAGCTTTATCTGTTGCCTGCTTTAAATTTCTAAAACACACGACATTGCCAAAAGCTTTTGTTGGCTTATAAATACGGTTTGTACGCGAAAAAGCCTGAATTAAACCGTGATATTTTAAGTTCTTGTCGACATAAATCGTATTAAGTGGCAATGAGTCAAAACCTGTCAGGAACATATTCACCACCAACAGCAAATCAATTGGCGGACCTTTCAACTCCCCAACTTCTTTAGGTGGTTTAGGGACTTTGAAGTACTTAACGCGATCACCTAGATTTTTATAATATTCATAAAATCCTTCGTCACAGTTATAGCTAGTCAGATGGCGCGTATTAAATTCTGCAATGATCCGTTCAAGTTGCGCTTTACGCCCCATATCAACTTGACTCGGCTGTTCAAGTTCTTCTTCAGAAATCGTACCTGTTGTGGAGTCATTGGCGTCGTTTGTCGTGTCCTGCGCTCCAAAAGAAAAAATCGTACCAATCACTAAAGGGGTATAAATTTCTTCCTTCTTGTCCGCTTCTGCAACCAACTCTGCTTGGACTTTGGCAAATATTGCATAATATTGAAGCAGGACATCTACTGAGCTGACACAAAACATTGAACAAAATTCGCGTTTTGCCGTTTTTTTGTCATGATTTTTTAAAATATAACGTACAATTTTTTCTAAGCGCTCAGGGTTGTCATACAGTTCTTTAGTATCGATACCTTGTATTTTTTCATCACCAGCATTCACCTGATGAGCGGTAAATTGCCCCACATAATCAATTTGAAAAGGTAAAACATTTTTATCTGCTATCGCATCGACAATCACATATTTATGCAGCCGTTTAGGAAATAGAAATTCTGTGGTGTATTTCACCCCACCAATGCTTTGACAGTTCACAGGAAAAATAGGCGTGCCTGTAAAACCGAACATTTGCGCCTGTTTAAAGAAGCGTTTGATATTTTGGTGAGTATCACCAAATTGACTGCGGTGGCATTCATCAAAAATAAATACGACTTTTTTATCTGCCAAATCAGCGATCAATTCTCTGAATTTAGGGAGTGTAATTGCGTTATTCAGCTTTTGAATGGTCGTCACGACCAATTTATCTGTGAGTATATTGCTTTCATTTTTTCGTGAGTTCAGCCGTTTACCGATGAGCTGTTCGACCAATGTTTTGGTGTTGGTCGTTTGGTCTACGCAGTCGGGAACAAAGGCATTGAACTCTTTAGTGGTTTGATTATCTAGGTCTTTTCGGTCCACGACAAAGATAACTTTTTCTATTTCTGGCAACTGACGCATGATTTCACTGGCTTTAAATGCCGTGAGTGTTTTACCTGAACCTGTTGTATGCCAAATATAGGCATGATCGGTTGAGGTTTTCACATGCTGAATCATGTTTTCAACTGCATAGACTTGATAAGGTCGCAGCACCATTAAGCATTCATTGGTTTGATGCTGAACGATGTATTTACTGATCATTTTCGTAATATGTGGTGCGTTTAAAAATGCTTCGGTAAATTTACTCAAGTCATTAATAGCTTTGTTGCTTTCATCTGCCCACGGAAATGTAAAATCAAACAGTGGCGTACCGTGTGAATAATATAAGCAATTTACGCTGTTGCTAATGACAAAGAGCTGGATGTATCCAAACAGACCTTGTCCAGATGTATAGGCGTCTTTACTGTAGTTATGCACTTGGTGAAACGCTTGTGCGATTTCTACACCACTGCGTTTAAGTTCAACTTGTACTAATGGAAAGCCGTTGATCAATAGCGTCACATCAAAACGGCTGGTTTCTGTACCACTCTCACCGTATTGGACCGTCACTTGGTTGGTCACTTGAAAAATGTTTTTTGCCGCATCATCACTTAAAAAGCGCAGTGTTTGGGTCGTACCGTCATCATGTTTAAGCTGGTATGAACCACGCAATAGTTTGGCTTTGCCGAAAATCGTATGTTCACTGCTCAGGTAATTCCACACCTGTTCCCATTGCTCATGTGTGAGTGGTGCAGTCAATGCGTTAAATTTTTCTATCTGTTTTTTTAGATTTAGGAGTAAGGCTGTTTCGTTTCTGTACTGAACACGTTCGTACCCTAAAGTTGTTAAGTGCGCTATAAATTGGTTTTCGAGTTCGAGTTCTTTTTGGGTCGACATTTATAATACTGCTCAGTTTTTAACTATTGGTATGCATATCTATTGATTCTAATAGATTTATTATATTTTTCAATCTTTTAAATTCATCAAATAAACATCTAAACTGATGATACAGATCACTGTTTTTTCTTTTAGGAATCCTTCAGTACTTTCTTAAATAAAAAAATTCCCACATTTGAATAAATGCAGGAATTTTATGAAACCTTATAAACAATCAGACAAACATTTGCTGTAACAAGCCTTTTTTCCACTGTTTGGCTTGTTCAATTTGCTGTGCAACAGTTTCAATTTTTTGGTCAATAGCAGATAAAAAATTGGCAATTTGGGTTTGTTCTTCTAAACAAGGTACTTTGACCTCAATATTACCAATTGAGGTTGTATTTAAACTTGGCACACCAGTGGCTTCATTCAAATTTAACCAATTAACCAATAGCAGTTGCTGATAAACAAATTTAGGTATTAATCTCTCACCAATTTCCGTATAAAAAAGAGTATCAACTGTCCAAAATTTCCCAGATATAAACTGAGGTTTATCAATCGTACCTTTACGACCAATAAGAATACTGTCGCCGTCGTAAAGATAAGAATCAACGTATCGCATTATCCCACCTGTCCCAAGAACAGGAATATTTCCTTCTTTTAATGCCTTATGATCTTTTCCATATTTGATAGTAATAACATCTCTAAATTTTAAATTTTCCCACTCCCCAAACTCACTCCCATCATCCGCTTTAAAACGAATCTGCTGGCTAAACAGCTTTTGCATCATGCCTTGTTTATATTGGCTCAGTAGTTCATATTTCTGAGTTAGTAGGTTAATCTTTTCATCCACAGCTGAAAGAAAAGAAGCAATTTTGGTTTGTTCTTCTTTGGATGGATTAGCAACAGGTACTTTTTTAAGATTTTCAAGATTTAATTTGGGTTGAGCTGTTCCTGAATTAAAACGCTCATAGTTCAAACTTTCTAAATAAGTTGCTAAAAAAAAGTTATCTCCATCTTTTGATTGAAAAATATGTGCGTGATTATTTACCCAAAATTTTCCTACAACAGTAAAGGCAAGTGCTGATGATCTAGTGAGAATATTTGCTCCATCTTCTCCAATCAAAATATATTGACCATCAAAAATATAATCATCTATGTAGTCAATAACGCCTGATGCACCGTAATAACGGTATGAACCTTGCCGTTTTTGTCTATCATTCTCACTTAAAGGAATTCGTTTACCATTAGAAAAAACGACGACCTTGCCTAAAGTAGTCTTATTCCAATCCCCATCAAACTCCTTAAATCGTAACTTAGGTGAAGCCATTACTTCACCTCCGCAAAAGGTGAATCAATGCAGAGTTCTGCACAAAACTTAGAAATTTCTGCATCAGTTTTTAGACTTTCAACCTCTAAGGCTTGAAGCTGTTTCGCTATTGCATCTAAATCAATTTCAGCTTCCGCTTCAAAAGTATCGACATAACGAGGAATATTCAAATTAAAATCATTGTCAGCAACTTCTTGCAGACTCGCTACGTATGCATATTTTTCAATATTTTGACGGTTTTCAAATGCACCAATAATATTGTCTAAATGCTCTGGCAAAAGCTTGTTTTGATTCTTTTGCTTATCAAACTCGTTACTCGCATCAATAAATAAAATATTGTCGCTATGCTCACGGTTTTTCTTCAACACCAACACACAGGTTGGAATAGTCGTGCCATAGAAAATATTGGCAGGCAAGCCAATAATCGTATCAATCACATTTAACTTTTCGATTAAATGCTTACGAATATGCCCTTCACTCGAACCACGGAACAAAACCCCATGCGGCAGTACAATCGCCAAAGTCCCATTTTCATCTAACTGATAAAGCATGTGCTGTAAAAACGCCATATCTGCCTTAGAACTTGGAGCTAATTTGCCAAAATCACGGAAACGCGGATCGCTTAAGTATGACTCACTCGCAGACCATTTAGCAGAAAATGGTGGATTCGCTACAATCGCATCAAATTTCAGTTCCATATGCTGTGGACGTTTTAAAGTATCTTCCTGCTTAATTTCAAACTTTGAATAATGCACATCATGCAAAATCATGTTCATGCGCGCCAAGTTATAGGTCGTACGATTCATTTCTTGACCGTAAATCGCATCCACATCGCCGACTTCACGCTTTACACGTAGCAATAAAGATCCTGAACCACAAGTCGGGTCATATACACTGCGTAGACGTTCTTTACCTAAGGTGACAAGTTTTGCAAGCAAAGTCGAAACCATTTGCGGTGTATAAAACTCACCTGCTTTTTTACCAGCACCTGAAGCAAATTCACCAATGAGAAACTCATAAGCATCGCCTAAAATATCAGACTCAGTATTAGACAGATCAAAATTAATATCGTCTAAATGTATGATCACACGGCTAATCAGCTCATTGCGGTCATCTGGCGTATTTCCCAACTTGGTCGAACTTAAATCCATGTCTTCAAACAAATGCGAAAAATCATCGGCCGCATCTGTACGCAATGTACTTTGCTCAATCGCTTTAAGGGTTTTAATTACATCATCCAAAATGTATTTTTTTGCTCGAGCCAATGTTGCCATACTGTGGAACAATTCTTGTGGCGCTAAGAAATAGCCCATACTGGCAAGACATTCTTCACGAACAGCACTCAAATATGCTTGATTAATTTCAGTATCTTCAACCAATTCTGCAAACTTAATTTGATCAGGTGATAAAATTTCGTTGGCATTATTTTGAATTTTTTCAGACAAATATTTGTAGAAGATCAAGCCCAAAATGTAATCACGGAATTCATCTGCCCCCATTTTACCACGCAAAGTATTGGCAATATTCCAGAGTTGTTTTTGCAGTTCTTGAAGCTGGACTTGAGTCATTGTTGTACCAAAAAATGTTTTTAATTAATCATAAAAAAAGTCGAACCCGAAGGTTCGACTTTTTTGAATTTTGGTGGAGATGGCGGGAGTTGAACCCGCGTCCGCCAGCACTACGCTCGAGAATACTACATGCTTAGATATCGTCTATTGATTTAGCTCTTTGTGACCCGACGAACAGGGTACAAATCGCGATCCTTTAAGATTTAGTATAAGACCCCAAGGCTTGATCTTATACGGACTTGTGTGCGTTCGCTTCAGTCGGGACCCCTAACCACAAGTATTCAGGGATGCGGACAAGCTGCCCTTAGGCAGCTAGAGCGTAAGTTTCGTCGTTTGCGACTAAAATATGCAAATTTGATTTACGAGAGAAAATGCGCTCTCGACATGCATCTATGAGTTTCATCACCAGCGTCGAAGCCAGAAACATCCCCAAAGTAGCGTCATCATAGCATAACTGCAAAAAATTGCGATGCAATTTCGAAACAATTACACATTGATCTGCGCTTAATTACATAATTGCGTTAATATTTTATTTTTCAAGACCACAAAAGAAAAATATATGAGCTATTTATTGGCACTCGATCAAGGAACGACTTCAAGTCGTGCGATCATTTTTAACGAACATGGACAAGTTCAAGCTACAGCTCAACGGGAAACCCACATTCAAACCCCACATTCGGGTTGGGTGGAGCAAGATGCTCAGGAAATTTGGAGTACCCAAATTGCCGTCGTACAGCAAGCGCTCGCTTCTGCCCGTATCCTCGCCAAAGACATTAAAGCCATTGGCCTGACCAATCAGCGTGAAACCACTGTGGTTTGGGATAAACGCACAGGTCAACCGCTCGCTCCTGCAATTGTCTGGCAAGACCGCCGTGCAACCGAGTGGTGTGGGCAACTAACTCAACAAAACCTCAATGACCTCATTCACAAAAAGACCGGTTTACGTATCGACCCCTATTTTAGTGCTGGGAAATTGGTCTGGTTATTAGAACACACCCAAGGTCTACGTGAACTCGCAGAGCAAGGTCATGTGGCTTTCGGCACGATTGACAGTTGGTTGGTGTGGAACCTGACACAAGGTGCAGAGCATGTGATTGAAGCAAGCAATGCCTCACGAACCATGCTAATGAACTTGCAGCAACAAGCTTGGGATGAAGAACTCTTAGAATTATTTGATATTCCCCTTTCGGTCCTTCCTAAAATCATCAGTTCAGATGAATATATTGCAGATACCGCTACAGGTTTACTTGGCGCAAACATTCCCATTACCGGCATTTTAGGTGATCAACAATCTGCGCTATTTGGTCAATCTTGTTTTGAAGCCGGTACAGCCAAAAATACCTACGGTACAGGCTGTTTCATGTTGTTTAATACCGGCACTGAAGTTCAATATAGTCAAAATAAACTACTCTCGACATTGGCGTGGAAAGCACAAAACCAAACCCATTATGCACTCGAAGGCAGTGTCTTTATGGCGGGTGCCATTGTGCAATGGCTAAGAGACGGTTTAGGGATTATTCAAAAAAGCAGTGATGTTGAAAAACTCGCGTGCCAAGTGGAGCATACCGATGGCGTGGTTTTGGTTCCTGCCTTTACTGGGCTAGGCGCTCCGCATTGGGATAGTGATGCCCGTGCCCTCCTCTGTGGAATGTCACGTGGTACAAATAAATCCCACATAGCTCGTGCCGCCTTAGAGGCCATTGCCTTTCAAGTGTCGGATGTATTGACCGCCATGCAGTCAGACCTGTCTAGTCCACTTAAAGAACTCCGGGTCGATGGCGGTGCCAGTAGCAATGATATGCTGATGCAATTTCAGGCCGATATTTTAAATGTGCCTGTACTGCGTCCTAAACTTTTAGAATCAACTGCATGGGGCGCTGCCGCAATGGCCGGACTCAAAGCGGGGGTGTTTTCAAATCTAGATGAAATTGCTGCATCATGGCAATTAGAACGTGCTTTTGAACCAAAAATGAATGCTGATCAACGTGAATTTCATTTGGCTCAGTGGCAGTCTGCACTCAAACGGGCGCGCTCGGATCTTTGATTTTTTTCAATCAACGCCGTATGCAATAAAAAACCGCTCGAATGAGCGGTTTTTTATACTTGATGTTATTTAGTGTGCATGACCGCCACCCACACCTGCTTTAGGTCGTGGACAGAGCCAAATGATGAGTGCAGCGAATATAAAGACACCCGCCAGTACTAAAAACACATGATTGGCTGAAAGCGTTAAGGCTTCTTTATCCACCAAACTGGAGATATATCCCAAAGCAGCTTCTGAGCTCATTCCATTATTCACCAAGGTGTTTTGTACCTCAGTAACATGTAAATTACTGACCATTTCACTGCGTGCGACTTTGGTGTGATCATCCCAAATGGTTACTGCAATCGAGGCTCCAATTGCCCCTGCCATGGTTCTTAAGAAGTTCATCAAACCTGCTGCAGATGCCATGTCTTGTGGCAGTACAGATGCTAAGGCCATATTGGACAAGGGAATGAAGAAAAATGGCACGGCAAAACCTTGTAATATTTGCGGTAAAGCCAAAGCCATAAAGTCCGCATCCGTGGTCCAAAAGGCGCGCATAAGGGTTACTCCGCCCAAGATACTTAAACCAAAACTCGCCAAAGCACGTTGGTCGTATTTGGTTGCAAGCTTCGCAACAATTGGCGACATGGTCAGACTACCGACGCCCATCGTTGCGGTGAGATAGCCTGCCCACGTTGCGGTATAGCCCAAGTTTATCTGTAACCACTGCGGAATCAGGACAATACTGCCGAAGAAGGCACCAAAACCAAAGGCCAAAGCCAAGACCGAAATGGTAAAACTTCGGTACTTAAACAGCAGTATATTCACCACTGGATGCCGTTCAGTCAACTCCCAAATCGTGAAAACGATCACCCCGACAAATGCCGTCAGTGCCAACACCACGATAAATGGATGATTAAACCAATCTCGCTCATGGCCTAAGTCCAACATCAATTGCAAGGCACCGATCCACAACACCAACAGCAGTAAGCCACCGCGGTCTATTTTCAATTTCTGCGTTGGAGTTTCAGCCGTTTTCAGTAAGCGCATCGCTGCGATAGCACAACCGATCCCGACAGGAATATTGATAAAGAAAATCCAATGCCAAGATAAATTATCACTGATCGTACCACCCAAAATTGGACCTAAAATGGGACCAACGACGGTAGTCATTGCCCACATCCCCATGGCTTGGGATTGCTTTTCAGGAGGGAAAATACGCATTAACAACGTTTGGCTCAGTGGCATAATCGGGCCACCAAACAAACCTTGCCCAATTCGGCAAAACACCAACATTTCCAAACTGGTCGATAAACCACACAGTATCGAAAATACAGTAAAGCCAAACAGGCTGATCACAAAAACCCGTACAGAACCAAAGCGCCCAGCGAGCCAACCAGTTAATGGCACACAAATCGCTTCTGCCACGGCATAGGAAGTAATGACCCATGTCCCTTGGGATGCCGATACTGCAAGGCTACCAGTAATATGCGGCACAGATACATTGGCAATGGTCATGTCGAGCACAACCATAAAGTTCGCCAATGCCAAGACCAAGGCAGCGAGAATCAGACGACCACCTTTCAGGTCAGTCATTTGTATTTGCTGATTCATAGGCAATTACTTCGATTTCAGATCAATCGTCGCTTCCATAGACAGCCCCACACGGAGTGGATGTTCTGCCAACTCTTTTGGATCCAAACGAATCCTCACAGGTAAACGCTGAACCACTTTAATCCAGTTTCCTGTGGCATTTTGTGCCGGAATCAAGGCAAATGCTGAGCCTGTGCCACCAGAAAAACCAGTCACTGTGCCATTAAATTTAACTTTATCGCCATACAGATCAGACGTCAGTTCAACTTTTTGACCCGCTTGTACCCCTGCCAATTGACTTTCTTTAAAGTTAGCATCGACATATAACTGAGAGACTGGAACTACCATCATTAATGACGTTCCCGGTGCAATGCGTTGCCCAACTTGAATATTGCGACGTGTCACCACACCATCAAAGGGTGCTTTGATTTGTGTACGTTCTAAGTCCAACTGGGCTTGTTGTAAACGTGCTTGCGCAACTAAAACATCTGGGGTTGAGTTTTCATTGCTGTCTTGAATTAATGCATCATTCGCAGCTTTATTACTTTGTGCCGCTTTTTGACTAGATTTGGCTTGAGCGAGTCCTGCTTGTGCCACATCAAAACTGGCTTTAGCGGTATTCACAGCACTCTGCGCTGTGCTTAATTCTTCTTTAGAAATCGCACCTGAAGCAGCCAATTGTTGACGACGTTGTAATTCATCTTGTGCTTTATTCAGATCGGCTTGTGCTTTGGCCACTTGTGCGCTTGCACTATGAATTGCATCATCACTGACAAAGATTTGCGAGTTTAAAGAACTACTATTCGCCGCAGTTTGTTTGTATTGGCGTTTTGCTTTAAGTAATTCAGCCTGTGCCTGAGCTAAGGCAATTTCAGCATCACGAGCATCAATGCGAACAAGCACATCGCCTTTTTTCACTTGCTGCGTATCACTCACCAAAACCTCTGCCACTTGCCCCGTGACCATCGAGGTAATCGACGCTGTTTCTGCACCGACATAGGCATTATCGGTACTGACGGAATGATTTAGAAATATTGACCAAATCAAATACATCACCAAAGCAATCACGATCAATACAGCCACTATACCAAGGCCTTTTTTTCTGCGTGCTTTTAATTCCTGATCGGTGGGCTGCTTTGTAGATGGGGTTTCTGGCAGGTTACTAACGGTATCTGTCATAGATTTGTCCTAAATCTAGCAGACTTGGTCATGGCATCATGAGCTTTGCAAAGCATGTCAACTTTGCTGTCAGATAATGGTGTCGTGAGAAAGTCTATCTTCTTCAATTTTCCGGCATTTTAAAGCTAAAAAATCATATCCTGAGAATAGAAAATGTAACTCGTCAGTCTTTTTTTCGTCGGCAACAGGATAAAATCATGCCCTGCTGCCAATACTGGACTTTATTTTTTCATTATTTTGAATGTGTTAACTTAAAAATGGCTTAATAAGCATACGATGCAATCGCTGTTGCAATCGCTTTACCTTCATCATTGACCATGGTCATACGCATGGTGCAGCCCTTACGACCTAAACGTAAGGTTTCAGCTCGTGCAACGAAATACTGTCCACGTCCTGGCGCTAAATAATCCACACGCATATCGACGGTCGCTAAGCGAGATACCTTTTTACTCGTTTCTACTAGATCTTCAGCTGTGGCCTTTTTATACAATTCTGCCATTGCAGAGATACCACCGATACTGTCGAGTAAGGTTGCCGCTACACCACCATGTAAAATTTGGAATGCGACATTTCCAATTAAATTACTGGCCATGTCGACACGTGCTTCGATCTGACCATCAATCACCGTCATTTTCATGGCATTGTGTACAAAAAATGGGGAGCTGTTAAATGCTTGAGCAATGTTATTTAATAAAGTATCGATTTCAATCTTCGAGTTTAGGTCAATATTACCGGTCCAACTCTTATTTACATCTGTCATAGCCTACTCGAATCGCTGTCATTGAATAAAAAAATAATACGGGGTGCGCCAAACCCTCATTATGCGTCTACAATAGTCAAAGTTTAATACTGATCAATGAGATTGTTATGACCTATACGTTCAATCGTCCAGCTTTTCCTGCTACCCGCATGCGTCGCATTCGTAAAAATGACCAGCTTCGTGCCATGGTGCGTGAAACTCAACTGACGACTGATCATCTCATTTATCCAGTATTTGTGTTGCCAGGCCAGCAACAAACTCAAGACATTCCAAGCATGCCAAACGTACAGCGTCTATCTGCTGACTTGTTACTAAGAAAGGCAGAACGTTTACTCGAATTGGGTGTTTCAAAATTAGCTTTGTTCCCAGTTACACCACAGGAAGATAAAAGCTTAACGGCTGAAGCAGCTTGGCATGAAGATGGCTTAGTCCAAAGCACCATCCGCTTATTAAAAAAAGAACTACCAGAAATGGTTCTCATCACTGATGGTGCGCTCGACCCATACACCACACATGGTCAAGACGGTATCATTGATGATACCGGCTATGTACTGAATGATGAAACCGTTGAATGCTTAATTAAACAAGCACTCAGCCATGCCGAAGCGGGTGCAGATGTGGTTGCACCAAGTGACATGATGGATGGTCGTATCGGTGCAATTCGCCAAGCCCTTGAAGCCAATGGCCATATCTATACCAACATCATGGCTTATTCTGCAAAATATGCGTCTAGCTTTTACGGGCCATTCCGTGATGCGGTAGGTTCTTCAAGCAACCTCAAAGGTGGCAATAAATATAACTATCAAATGGACATCGGTAACCGTGCAGAAGCTTTACATGAAATCGCACTGGATATCCAAGAAGGCGCCGACATGGTGATTGTAAAACCGGGTATGCCGTATTTAGATATTGTCCGTGAAGTCAAAGATAATTTCGGTGTTCCAACATTTGTCTATCAAGTGAGTGGCGAATACGCCATGTTGGCAGGTGCCATTCAAAATGGTTGGCTGTCTGAAAACGTGATTATCGAATCGCTTATGAGCTGCCGCCGTGCAGGTGCAGATGGGATCTGGACTTACTTTGCTGAAGATGCAGCACTCATGTTGAAAGACATGAAATAACCTGCAAAGCCTTTCTGAAATGGTAACGTTCAGGAAGGCTTTTTTATATCTGTAAAATTTAAAAAACAGTCTTGGAAGAAAAACTTCGGCGTTGCTGAAGTTAAGATCAAACTCATACATTCATCGGTTAAAAGAACATGAATATTGCCATTATTGGGGCGGGTGTAAGTGGTTTACTCACCGCATTGGAATTGGTTGAACGTGGTTGTACGGTGACGATTTTCGACCAACAACGCACAGGTTCCGCTGCATCATGGGCCGGTGGTGGCATCCTCTCCCCGATGTATCCTTGGCGATATCCCAATGAAGTCAATGCGCTCGCACGTTATGGCAAGCAGAGCTACCAAAAATGGAATGAAAAATTAAAACCTATGACTGGGATTGATTTTGAAATTCATGAAACTGGCATGTTGATTTTTGACGAAGATGATTTTGAAATCGGCTTAGATTATGCCCGTTTGCACCAAGACCCGATGCAACAGGCGGATTATTTGCAATCCGAGCAAATTGAGCAGATTAATCCTCACATTTCAGCACGCTTTGCACATGGCATTTATTTTTCACAATTAGCCAACATCCGTAATCCGCGACTTTTGCAGTCTTTAACGGCTTATTTACAGCAGCATCCTAAAGTTCAGATTTATGAGCATTGCCTGATCCACCAATTAAACCGTACGGACAATCGTATCCAGTCCATCACCACCGCAGATGGTACACAACATACAGCAGATCAATTCGTTATTGCCACGGGCGCTTGGTCAGCCGCGTGGAGTGAACAACTGGACATTGAGATACCCGTACAACCCGTACAGGGACAAATGCTTCTCTTTAAAACCCCGCAGAACTGGTTGCCGACCATGTGCATGAATAAAGTCATGTACTTGATTCCACGCCAAGACGGTCATGTGGTTTGCGGCTCAAGTATGCGACAATGTGGCTTTGATACTCAGACAACAAATACAACCTTGCAGCATATTCAAGAATCATGCTTTGACATGGTGCCAGAGCTTGCCAACTTTCCGATTGTGAAATCTTGGGCTGGCCTGCGTCCATCTTCCCCTGAAGGGATTCCGTATATTGGGCAGATGCCAAATTTCGACAATCTATGGGCAAATTTTGGGCATTTTAGAAATGGTTTATGTATGGGACCTGCTTCAGCTCAGTTATTGGCTGAACTGATGACTGGGGAAACGCCTTCATTCAATGCAGACAACTATAGTCCAACTCGCCTGTTTCAAGATGCATTGTTAAGCGTCGAATAATGGTCAATAGGTCAAATTCAACTAAGCCAATAAATCCTGCAAGGCTTCTTTTAACGTCGGAAATTTAAACTCAAAGCCTTGCTGTAATAAAGCAGCTGGCTGAACCAGTTGACCATTTAAAATTAATTGCGATTGCTCACCCAATAAAATTTTAAAAACAATTGCAGGCACATTGAGCCACGGCTTTTTCGCTAATTGACGTGCTGCAATCTGCGCAAATTGAGCCTGTGTCGATTTTTCAGGCGCAACTAAATTAAAAATATGCGGATCGATTGGCGTGGGTTCAAGCAATGCATGTTTTTTCTCTGCTTGTTTCATTAAAAACAGCATACTTCGGATCACATCTTGTATATGTATCCACACAAAAGGCTGCCGACCGGAACCTATTTTGTTGACCAAATTGAGCTGAATCGGTCGCAGCATTTGCGGTAAGATTCCGCCACCTTCAGCCAAGACCACACCTAGTCGTGTGATAATGGTATTTTGTTCAGGAAATTGGCGTGTGACTTGCTCCCAACTTTGGCATAGCTCTGACATAAAAATGGCTTGTGGTGCAGCATTTTCATCGCACACTTTTGTCCATTGTTCTTCAATATCAATACCATAATAGCCAACAGCCGAACCTGAAATAATGCATTTCGGAAAAATTTTACGTTTACGTAAATATTGATACAGCGCTTCTGTGGTTTTGACCCGACTTTCTAATAATTGCTGTTTACGCGTCTCTGTCCAGCGACCTTTGCCGATACTTTCACCTGCAAGATTAATCACATAATCAATTCTGTCATGAGGAATTTGATCGAGCTGCTGTACCCAAGTTAAATGTGGTGATTTAGAAATACGCCCAGCCTTACGACTGAGCCCAATCACTTTATAATCCGCAGCTAAAAGTGCCTTGATGAGATGTGTGCCAATAAAACCGCTGCCACCCGTCAGCAGTACTGTGGGCTGATGCATAATTTGTTCTTATCTATATGAAATAATACTGTTATCTATAGAACAAGATCACCAGATGATCAAGCTTTATGCGCCAAACTTTTGAGAAGCCATCCGCTGTGCTTGCGGACCATAAAACCAATAGGTGATTAAATACAAAGGGATAGCCATCAGTAATAACATGATCACCATTAAACTCATAAACTGAGGATGTTGAACATAGAGCATTAAATTTTGCCAAATTTCAGGATCTTTTCTTGAAAAAATTGCGATACCCAAAAGTACAAAACCAAAATTATATAACCAAAAAATCAGGCTAAAACCTAGGGTAAATTTTTTACGTTCTGCCTGTGTCGGTGCTCTCTGATTTTTATTTAAAAACCGAAATAACACCACGATCATGGCAATCAGATAGGGTACGACCGTTAAAATACCACCCACACCCTGTGGCAATAATGCTGCGATCACACCGCAAATACAGGTCATGATTAAACAAATGAAAAAAAACAAGAAAAAATAACGTGTTAAAGACACCATGACCCTAACCCAAGAAGAAGTTGACACCTAGTATAAAAAAAAATGCATTTTTTTTCATTTTCATGTCAACCAATCTGTAAACGGCTACGTTATATAGGGTACAAGGTCTGTAGCAACCGATGATTTGGACGGCATCCACAATGTTTCGGTGACCTTTTTAAAAGCAATAAGTTTCATTTTGAATTTAAGTATGAACAGCAGCCATCACTTAAATTTGAAATCGATTTTTTGACCGACGATTTCATCATCACTCGAATCGTCGGTCTTTTATTTTGTGCCTTATGTATTCAGCATTTAATTTTTATATTCTACACCCAAAAAAATCAGCCGATAAAATATCGACTGACTAAAAACTTGCTGCAACTTTAAAATAAGTCACAACAGCAAAGCCATGTTATGCAGCACAATAGCGATTACGCCCCTGTCTTTTCGCTACATAGAGGTTTTTATCGACCTGATCCAAAAATTGCATTCGATTATCTAGATCTGATGGAATAATGGTTTTTACCCCCATGCTGAGTGTGACGAGTTCAGACACTGCTGAAGCTTTATGCGGTAATCGTGCAGCACGCACGGCCTCCATAATTCTATCGGCCATCACTGCTGCTGCTGCCTCATTGGTTTCTGGTAAAATCCAAGCAAATTCCTCACCACCAAAACGCGCGACTAAATCACGAGGTCGTGTACAACAAGATTCCAAACTTTTCGCAATTTGACGCAGACATGTATCCCCAATCACATGACCATTCAAGTCGTTGTATTGTTTAAAATAATCCAAATCGATCAGAATTAAACTCAGTGGCTTTTGTGTGCGTATCGCGTTCAACCATTCGCGTTGATAAAAGTCATCAAACAAACGTCGATTGGCAATACCGGTTAAGCCATCTTTATATGAATATTCTTCGAGCTGACGTTGCAATTTTTGTAACTGTTCTTCTTGTTTTTTACGTTCGGAAATATCAAACATAAATCCTACGAGGCAATCTACATCACCATTTGGTTTACGCACGACATGCACAACATCACGTATCCAAAGATATGAACCATCCTCTTTAAGTGCGCGATAATCTGCCTCATGATCTATACCAGCCATCGACTGCGAAACACAATAATTCAGCACAAAATCACGGTCTTCCTCATGCATACGTGATGCCCAGTCCTGAACGGTGCGCCAAGTATTTTGCTTCCAACCGAGCAACTTTTCAATTTGCGGTCCAATATAGCTGAATGTTTTACTGTCCCAATCAATACACCATGGAATGGCTAAAGTAGATTCAAGCAGCGTTTTATATACCATACTACTGGCAAGTTTTTCTTCATCAAACGGATTATTTGGCATACATATGCTCCACGTTTCCCCAAGCAGGTCGAATCAACTAACTCTCCATACAAGCACTGATATACAGGATACCCACAAAAAATAATATTCCTAGTTCTTGGTATTTTTTAAGCTATTTAAAGATTCAACTATTCTAAAGTGAATACTGATTCGCTTATTTTTATAAAAACAAGTATTTATACCAATGAATCAACTCTGTTATTTTGAAATCCAATCCTCAAATCCTGCTCGGGAAATCAGTTTTTATCAATATGTTTTTGCTTGGACCTTTACTGAAGTCAAAGGGTTACCAATCCAATATTATCAAATTGAAACGCAAGGAATTCACGGTGGCTTATTAGAACCTCCTGCAGCGACACCACCAACGCATTGTGGCACCAATGCCTTTACCTGTAGTTTTGAAGTTGAAGATTTCGACCAAATCGCTGAGAGAATTTTGGCGCAAGGTGGTCAAATTGCCATGGAAAAATTTGCGATAGCTGGACAATGCTGGCAAGGCTATTTCTTAGACCCAGACCACAATACCTTTGGCCTCGTACAAGTCGATTCAAATGCACAGTAACAGCTTAGATTGATGACCTTGTAACTGTCGAGAACGACTTAGTTTGACGTATGAATGATTAATCACCCTCGAAAATGTGAACATCTGTGATACTTTAGACCCCAATCAATTTTTTTGATTTTTGGGGGCTTGCATGACTGTTCGTTTTTTTCATACTTCTGATTGGCATTTAGGACAATTCTTCTATAACCACTCACGTGACTACGAACACGAACAGTTTCTTCATTGGTTACTCGAACAAATAGAACAAAAGCAGCCGCATGCCCTGCTGATAGCTGGCGATATTTTTGATGTCATCAACCCAGCTTCCAAAGCGCAAAAACAGCTCTATCAATTTTTAGCCGATGCGCATGTGCGTGCCCCGCACATGCAAACCCTGATGATCGCAGGCAATCATGACTCAGGTTACCGTATTGAACAAGTTGAGCCATTATTAGAAAAATACCATGCCAAAG
Source organism: Acinetobacter sp. YH01009 (assembly GCF_013420765.1). NCBI lineage: Bacteria > Pseudomonadati > Pseudomonadota > Gammaproteobacteria > Moraxellales > Moraxellaceae > Acinetobacter > Acinetobacter sp. YH01009. The sequence continues at coordinate 24,346 of NZ_VOYE01000012.1, forward strand.
CTGTTGGCGTGGTCCATAAAAATACTGAAGGTCAGCTCGATTTAGACCGATTACTCGTGCCTATTTATGATGAACACAAAAATATTGTGGCATGGTGTCTAACCTTACCTTTTTTACGGGCTGCCGAGATCACCGGATTCAATGATCAAACCACCAATAGCCAAAACGCTATTACCTATGTGCATCAGCAATTAATTGCGGAAGCCAAAGCACGTAAAACTTCAGATCAAGCCTTAATTTTAATGTCACATGCCCACATGCAAGGCGGTGAAACGTCGGACTCAGAGCGCCCGATTATTATTGGCAATGAAGAAGCGCTTTCGACTGCCCTATTTGATGATGTAATTGACTATGTCGCACTTGGGCATTTGCATAAACCGCAAAAAGTCGCACAGACCCATATCCGTTATAGCGGCTCACCGATTCCCCTGTCATTTAGTGAAATTAATTATAAGCACCAAGTGCTTGAGATCAGTATTGATCCAACTCAAACAGATGAATCACGCTTTCAAATGGGGTCCTTAGCAATTCCGCGCAGTGTGCAATTGCATCGCATCAAAGGCACAATTCCAGAAGTTTTGGCACAATTATCTGCTTTGGCGAGCGGTGAAATTGAAGATATTGATCAGCGTGAATATGTCGAAATTGAATACCATACCGACACCCCGCCTGCACCTAATTTAAGACAGCAGTTTGAAGAGGCTTTAGCGCCAAACCGTTATCGTCTCGTACGGATTAGTCGTCGTTATTTAAATACAGATGTAAATGATTCGAAGCAAGCTGCAATTAACCTTGATCCGCCTACACCAGAACAACTATTTCAAAATCTTTGGGAAAAACAAGGGTACGGTGCTGATGATACCGTAATGAAAGATTTTTTAAGTTTGGTGGATGAAGCACAAAAATCACTTGAAGATGATGCGAACGCTTAAGGAATTGCCATGAAAATTTTATCTATACGTATTAAAAACTTGGCATCTTTAGCGGGTGAACATTTTATTGATTTTGAATCTGAGCCTTTAGCCAGTGCAGGCTTAGTAGCAATTATTGGCAAAACTGGTGCAGGTAAATCAACCATTTTAGATGCCATGTGTTTGGCGCTGTTTAATCGTGTGCCACGTTTAAAAGACAGCGATGGTAAACTGATCGATATCGATGGTTCAGAGTTGCCAACCAACTCACCGCAAACCGTATTACGCCGTGGCACAGGTCAAGGCTTTGCCGAGCTCAGCTTTGTTGCCCAAGACCAAAAAGTCTATTCAGCGCGTTGGGAAATTAAACGTGCCCGTGAAAACCCAAATGGCAAATTGCAAAGCGTACAGCGTTCACTGAAATGCTTAACGGATGGCAGTGTCGTTGCAGATAAAACTAAAGCGGTTGAGAGCCAAATTTTACGCATTACTCAACTCAGTTTTGAGCAATTTACTCGTGCTGTTTTACTGGCTCAGTCAGAAGTGACCGCTTTTTTAAAAGCGCGTGATAATGAACGTGGCGAGCTATTGGAATATCTGACCAATTCCAGTATTTTCGGAAAAATTGGTCAATTGGCCTTTGAAAAAACTAAACAAATTGCCAATCAGCGTAAAGAGCTGGAAAATGTTTTAGGACATATTGAAATATTGTCTGATGAAGATCTAATAACAACCACGAATCAATTCAATACGGTTTCTACAGAATATAAAAAGCTGGAAATAGAAAAATCAGCGTTCGAAAAAAATCAACAGTGGTATGAACAAAAGCAAAAATACGAAACTGATGTGCAAGCACGTCAGCAACAACTACAAAATCAGCAACAACAACTTGATGCACTTGCGCCTGAAAAGCTACAACTGCAACAACTTGAACGCTTTTCATCTATACGCCCAAGTGTAATTCAACAAAAAAATATCAAGCTTGAAATTGCACAATTACAGCCGCAATTGACACATGCACAACAGCATTTTTCAGAGATTGAACAACAATTCAATGCTGAAAAAACCATCTTTGAAAAAATAGATACAGAACAAAAACAACAGCATCAATTTGAGATTCAACATCAAGACAAAATTAAACTGGTGCGTGACCGGATTGCTGAACGTCTTGTATTGGTAGATCAATTACGCAAAGCGCAAGGTGATTTTAAAGAGATTGAAAACCAACTTGTTCCGCATATCAACAATGAAAAACAGATGAAGGAACAGCTTGAGCAACTGCAAACCAATATTGCTCAACACACGGCACAGCTAGAAAGTTCAAATCACTTTGCCTCACTCGATGATGCACTTTCAGCGCATATCACACAGACTCAACGATTTATTCAAAGTTATGCACAATTTGAAAAAAATTATGGCAATGTGCAACAAGCCAATACACAATTACAGACACAACAAAAACAACTTGAAAAATTAACGCAAACATTTGGGCAAGAAGATGCGCTCAATCAGAAAATTTCATCACTACGTTACGAACGTGACCAGCTTTTACAAAAATTAAATCAGCTCAATGTTGTTCAGCAACAATGGCAAAGCTTCCAAAATATTGATGCTGAAAACACCAATCTCATGACGGTGAAACGTACACTAGCTCAGCAAATTAAACAAAGTCATACGCAGCTAAAAACGGCCGAACTTACCTATCAAACGCAGAAAAATGAGCGTGAAAAACTGCAACACATGTTGCAACAACAGCGCTTACTGAATACGGAAAATATTGAAAAATTGCGTGCAGATTTGGTCGATGGCGAAGCGTGTTTAGTCTGTGGAAGTACCCATCATCCTTATTCAGAAAAAGAAGCTTTTTCTGATGAATTACTGAAACTACAAACGCAACAAGAACAACAAGCACTTGCATTGGAAAAAGTGGCTTTCGAAGCTTGGCAAAAATTACAAACCACCTCCACTCAGCAAACCGCGTTAATGGATGCCAATGCGCAACAGCTAGCGACCTTAAAAATACAACTTGATCAGGCAAAAAATGCGCTTCAACAACAATTAAATATTCTAAATATTTCTTTTGATTTTTCACATCAGCATGAAGCCTTGGCGCAACTGATTCAGACAAGAATCAATGAATCACAACAAGCGCAAAAACAAACTGAAGATGCCTTAATTTCACATGAAAATGCTCAAAAACAAAGTCATGCACTCATAACTTCAATTCAACAAACCACACAGCACTTATCCAGTGTGCAACAAGCTGAAATCAATATTCAGCATATTCTCATTGTGTTGAATGACGTAGAAAAAAAATTATGGGAACAGTCGACTTTAAGCGCGGCTAAACAGATTTATCACACACTACAACAACGTCAAAATTACTTAAAGCAACGCCACGAGTTAAATACTCAATATAATCAAACTTCACAACAGCTTGAGCACTATCAGCAACAAATTAAATTTAGTCAGGAAAAAATTCAAACGGCTCAAAATCTAATTGAAAATTTAACAATTGAGGGCAAAAAAAATAGTGATATTGCGATTCAAACTATTTTTGAGATGACCCAAACACAAGTTGAAAAACCACATGATTGGTTAAATGATTTTGACCAAAACAGACAACTGTTACAGACGAGATTCAATCAGGCTCGTCAAACATTCGATCAAGTACGTCAAGCCTTTGAAACCAGTCAAAGTCGCTTAAAAGAATACCTCACCCAGCAAACACAATTAGTCACTCAAATGAGGCATGTTGAAAATACGCTTCAACAATGGATGAGCCAAAATTCAGAATTTAGTGAAACGCTGTTAGCGCAACTTAGTGCAATTTCATATGAACAAGAACAGCAGCTTAAACAGCGTGTTTTAAATGCAGAACGTGCCTATTCAGATGCTCAAGCAGGTATTCAGGCTATTCAAGAAACGTTGAAACAGCATTTAAAAACACAGCCTGAAATACAAATTTTACAAATCGAGCGTGTCATTGCACTAAATCTTAAAGCCCTTGCAGAACAGCAAGAACTTAGAGATCAACTTAAAAGTAAGTTAGATGTTCATTTTTCTAACCTCAGCAAACAAAAACAATTTGCCGATCAGATTCAACAGATCCAATCTGAAGAACATCGTTGGAATAAAATTTCGAGCTTAATGGGCGATGCAACGGGCAAGAAGTTCCGTGATTTGGCGCAGCAATATAACCTTGATATTTTAATCGAGTATGCTAACCAGCAATTGGCGATACTTTCACAGCGCTATACCTTAAAGCGCCTTGAAAATTCCTTAAGTCTAGCCATTATCGATCATGACATGGATGGCGAAACTCGCTCTGTCTCTTCGCTTTCAGGTGGTGAGTCGTTCTTAACAGCACTCGCTTTATCCTTAGCCATTGCAAGCATGGCATCAGGAACAACGAAAATCGAAAGCCTATTTATTGACGAAGGATTTGGCACGCTAGATGCCTCAAGTCTACACATGGTCATGAATGCTCTAGATCAGTTGCAAAACCAAGGCCGTAAAGTAGTATTGATCTCGCATATTCAAGAAATGCACGAACGAATCCCTGTGCAAATTCAAGTCAATCCTGTCGGAGCAGGTGCAAGCACCATCCAAATCGTATCTTAAAAAAAGCCTGCTTAAAGCAGGCTTTATAATTTTTGATTCTCTAGATCATTACGTCCCGAGTGGACGTAGCGTTAAAATCTGTTCACTACGCCCAAATGGGCCATGGACATCATGCAATACAGAACTACTCAAACCAACACCATCCGCTCCATACTGCTGCACGGTTTCCAGACCTAACCACTGTCCCTGTGGTAAACGGTGCAAATGGATTTGTAGATCCAGATTTGGAAAGCCCCAGCCAAATGGCCAATCCTGACGCGGAACAATACCATTGGCGGTATCAACCATGCCCATTAAACGGACAAAATCAGCAGTCGGCTCACCTTCAACCATGTCATGCTGTGTTCTCAGCCACACAATGCCTTGACCTGCACGGCGCCCATGGCTTCTTGCTTCAATCGACTGAATATATCCCCCCGGCCACTGACGGATACCGTCCCAAATCGGCGCAGTTTCTGGCCCAGTCACATCAGCATCCTCCAAACCTTTCACGGACTGGCTATTTTGCGTCATCATGCGCCAAGTGCGTGCCACAATGCAGGTTTTGCCCTGAGCCCGCATTTCAGATTCAATCAGTTCAATGGTTTTTCCCGGACGAATCACTTGCGTGATTATTTCAAACTCGCCAGCAGGAATTAAGCCCAAAATATCGAGGCTAATGCGCCCGATACGCATATCATGACGTGGTGAAAAACGGTCTAATTCAGCACAAATAATGCCTGTAGCTGGTGCCATGTGTTGCTCATGTGCATTCCATGCACCTTGTGCTAAATTGGTCGAATGGTAATGTGCCGTGACACAGCCTTGCGCATCTACGTCGCGTTGAATCAACTGATAATATGCCGTCATGAACTTCCCTATTTGTCCAAGTGTGAATTACTTCAATATCAAAAACATCCTGATTATTTTGTACTCAACTTTAATGGAAAGTTCAAATTAAAAGGCTCACTTTGAACCCATAGGTTTCATCTATTGTGAAAATTTATCTGCTGTGCTTACACTTTATAAGCCTAGTTTTTGAAAGCAGGCTGAATCTTCTGTCCTATTTTGAATAATCACGTGCGCCAAACAATGCTGTCCCCACGCGAACCATCGTTGAACCCGCAGCAATCGCATCAGTCATATCGCCTGACATCCCCATACTTAATGTATCCCAATCTTCAGGTTTCGCATGCTGTGCTTTGACGTGTTCAAAGAGCATTTTGGCATCAGCAAACGCTTGCGGATTGTTTGGAGCAGGAATCACCATCAGTCCACGTAAGCGTAAATTCGGTAGCGTAGAAATCTGTGCGACCAAACCTGCTACTTCATTCGGCTGACAGCCATCCTTCGTATCTTGCGCATCAATATTGACTTGTAGGCAAATATTCAAAGGTGCTTGCGTCGCTTCTCGCTGGCTTGATAAACGCTCCGCAATAATCAAACGGTCTACCCCATGCACCCAAGCAAAGTTTGAAGCCAAATGTTTGGTTTTATTGCGCTGTACATGACCAATGAAATGCCAATCAATCTCTAAATCTGCCAAAGCCTCAATTTTTTCAAGCGCTTCTTGCAGATAATTTTCACCAAATGAGCGTTGCCCCGTTGCATACATTTCTCTTAGCATTTCAGCAGGATGCGTCTTAGATACAGCCAACAATTCAACCGATTGCTGTGGTCGACCCGCAAGTTGGCAAGCCTGCTCAATTTGCTGCAAGACTTGATTTCGTGCTTCTTGAAGTTTATTCATTGACTGGGTTCTCATTTCATTCATCTTTTTTTGCATTGCCCTGCAACTAAGTGTTGGTTAAGCTGTGGGAAAGCCTTATTATTCTATCAAAATAATTAAGATTTAATTTTTATCTCGGGGATTTTATGGACATTACAGAACTATTGGCCTTTGCTGCCAAAAATAACGCTTCGGATTTACATTTATCTTCTGGTATGCCACCAATGATTCGTGTGGATGGTGAAGTTCGTCGTATCAACCTTCCTGCTCTTGAACATAAAGAAGTGCACAAATTGGTTTACGACATCATGAACGATAAACAGCGTCGTGATTACGAAGAAAAATTAGAAACTGACTTTTCATTTGAAGTACCTGGTGTGGCTCGTTTCCGTGTGAACGCATTTAACCAAAACCGTGGTGCTGGTGCCGTATTCCGTACCATTCCTTCAAAAGTACTAACCATTGAAGATCTTGGCATGGGCCAAATCTTCAAAGATATTTGTGAATATCCACGTGGCATCGTATTGGTGACCGGTCCAACAGGTTCGGGTAAATCAACCACGCTTGCTGCGATGGTTGATTACATCAACGACAACCGTTATGACCATATTTTAACGGTCGAAGACCCGATCGAATTTGTACACGAATCAAAAAAATGCTTGGTCAACCAACGTGAAGTACACCGTGATACGCACGGCTTTAACGAAGCACTTCGTTCCGCACTGCGTGAAGACCCGGATATTATCTTAGTCGGTGAGATGCGTGACCTTGAAACCATTCGTTTGGCGCTGACAGCTGCTGAAACCGGTCACTTGGTCTTCGGTACACTCCATACAACCTCTGCCGCAAAAACCATTGATCGTGTGATTGACGTATTCCCTGCTGAAGAAAAAGACATGGTTCGTGCCATGTTATCTGAATCACTTCAAGCCGTAATTTCACAAACCCTACTCAAGAAAAATGGTGGCGGTCGTGTGGCTGCGCATGAAATCATGATCGGTATTCCTGCGATCCGTAACTTGATTCGTGAAAACAAAGTCGCGCAAATGTATTCTGCGATTCAAACGGGTGCCAACTACGGTATGACCACACTCGATCAAAGCTTAAAAAACCTTGTCGCAAAAGGCATTATTAGTACGCAAACTGCACGGACTGCAGCGAAACAACCCGAATCTTTCTTGTAATTTTTTTATTTTTCTGGGGCGATCGTTATGGATTTTAACGGCTTACTTGATTATATGGTGGAGAAAAAAGCATCGGATTTGTTTATTACAGCCGATGTTGAACCCTCGATTAAGATCAATGGGCAAATTTTGCCAATTGGCTCGACTAAGTTACCGGGCCCGACTGTCGGTCAAATCTTACATTCGATTATGTCTGACAAACAGCGTAAGGAATTTGCCGATACGCGCGAATGTAACTTTGCCATTAGTAATACCAGTAAATCTGCTCGTTTTCGTGTCAGCGCCTTTCAACAACGTGACCAGCCAGGTATGGTGCTGCGTCGTATCGAAACCGTTATTCCAACGATGGATGAGTTGAAATTACCGCCGATTTTAAAAGAATTAGCGATGACCAAGCGTGGCATTATCATTTTCGTAGGTGCAACGGGTACAGGTAAATCAACCTCTTTGGCATCTTTGATTGGCTATCGTAATGAAAATAGCAAAGGTCATATCATTACAATTGAAGACCCGATTGAATTTGTACACCAACACCGAGGCTGTATCATTACCCAACGTGAAGTGGGTATTGATACCGACTCTTTCGAAGTTGCCTTAAAAAATACGCTACGTCAGGCACCTGACGTGATTCTGATTGGTGAGATTCGTTCACGAGAAACTATGGACTATGCGATTGCCTTTGCTGAAACCGGTCACTTGGTTTTTGCAACACTGCATGCCAACAACGCCAACCAGGCCATCGATCGTATCATTCACTTCTTTGAAGCAGATCGTCATAGTCAGCTATTCATGGACTTGTCTTTGAACTTAAAAGCAATGGTTGCGCAGCAGTTGATTCCAACCATTGATGGTAATTCACGTCGTGCTGCCATTGAGATTTTGATCAACTCACCTTTAATTTCAGACTTAATCCGTAAGGGTGAAGTGCATGAAATTAAAGACCTGATGAAGCGTTCTCGTGAACTAGGTATGCAAACCTTTGACCAAGCCTTATATGACCTTTATAAAGCCAAGCAAATTAGCTACAAAGATGCGCTCAAACATGCCGACTCACCGAACGACCTGCGTCTACAAATTAAATTGTCTGAAGAAGGCGGTGAGCATTTACTGCGTGCAAATTCAAATATTACCTTTGATGGTCAACATTAATTTTGCTTAAACGCTTTCGGAAATAAAAAACAGACTTCACATGAAGTCTGTTTTTTATTCATTCTCATCCGCATCGGATTATTTTTTACGATATGCTTCTTGGCATTCAGGCGCATCACAATAGCCATAAAGATTTAATGAGTGACCTGTAAGTTGGAAACCAAATTTTTCTGCCACTTGATGTTGCTCATGCTCAATCACATCATTAGTAAATTCCACCACTTTATTGCAGTTTTGACACACAATATGGTCATGGTGATCTTCTTGCATAATCTCAAAAACAGAATGATTGTTTTCAAAATGATGGCGTTGAATAATACCTGCAGCTTCAAACTGTGTTAACACGCGATACACAGTTGCTAAACCCACATCTTCACCCTGTTCAAGTAAAGTCTTATAAATATCTTCTGCGCTTAAGTGATGTTGTCTTGAATTTTCAAGCAATTCCAATATTTTAATTCGTGGAAGTGTAACTTTAAGTCCAGCTTTACGTAAATCTTGATTTGAAATAGGCATGAAAAAAGGTCTCTCAACAAAATTAAAGTTGGAATATGCAACAAAGTTTAGATGCAGTATGATCTATCCTTGGATCAAATGCATCATAATTAATTTGGGATAGTTTAGCAAAATGCAAAAAATCATGCTGACGTTATTTGTCACTTCATTGCTCGTAGGCTGTTCAACCTTGGGCGTTTATAAAGTTGATATTCCACAAGGTACACCTTTAACTCAAGCACAAGCGGCTAAAATTCAAGTGGGAATGAGCCACCAACAAGTTCGCTTTTTGCTAGGTAGTCCAACTGTTGCCGATCCAATGAATCCGTTACGTTGGGACTACATTTATAAGTATACCCCAGGAACATATGCTAAAAAAGCCAAGATTCCTGCTGCACATGGTCAACACTTAAAAATCTTCTTTGACCAAAACGGTATCGTTCAAAAAATTGAAGGCTTAGAAACCATTCCAGAGTCTCAACCTGGCTTACCAGGTTCTAAAGAAGCGATTTTAACTGCGCCACCACTATAGTCGCTTTCAGATAAAAATAAACCCCTAAATTTAGGGGTTTTTTTTATAAGTACAATTGTTTGAAACGATTGCCTCGACAATAACGACCAACGGGATTTTTCTTGGCGCGATTACGACGAATATCTTTCGGATTAATGGTTAATGCACGATAGATTTCGACACGATCACCTGCTTCAAGTAACTGAGATGAATCGCTTACACGCGCCCCGAAGATTCCTAGTGTTAATACTTCTGGTAAATCTACTTGTTTTCGAATGCCACTTTGCACAATAGCATCTTCAACCGTCATACCGGGATTAAAGATTAGAGGAATTAATATCTGCTGTTCCACGCTCGCATAAGCCACCCACACTTGTAACTGAGCTGTCATTAGAATAACTGCCCAATCACAGCCACCAATGCCAATATTATTGACAAGGGCACTACGATACGTACAGCAATACGCCAAATATTATAAAAGGTTTCATGACTGAAGTTCATTGACTTACGTAGATGACTAATCTTCATAATCCAACCTGCGAAAATCGCATAAATCAGACAAATAATTAAGCCCCAAATCAACAAGGCAATATTAAATACTGGAACAACAGTGCTCAGTGCCCATACAAAAACCGCAACCAATAAAATCGCCCATTGCACCACTATGGCCAATTGGCGTTGTTGTAATTGTTCACGTGCCATTTGAATCAGCAATGCTGAAGCTGCGACTAAACCCACAACCAGTGCTAAAGCAGATACTTGTGCTTTTGCTGCGAAAAAGGCAAAAGCAACCACTGCCAAAAGTTGAGCGATCCAAATCGGAAATACCGTTTTGCTTGCAATCTCTTGTTGCTTCACGGCTGGTAAACTTGACTGCCAATACAAGCCCATCCCCAAACCACTTGCTACGAGCGCCAAGACAGTTGCATTGCCCCACTCACTAAATTCGAGCGCAGTCATTTTCCACTCTGGTAAGGCAGTTCCCATAACATTCGCTAAAACTACTGCAGCAATCACACCAATAGCGGTCAAAATCACTAAAAATTGGCGTGGTACAAATGACAATGCAAATGCAATCACCGCAAGGACAGCCAAAATCATGCTATAAGCAAAACCATTGGCTGTAAAAGTTGCCACATATTGCGACGCGGCTGAAAGCATGGCACCTGCTAGAAATGGAATAAATACTACGGCAAGCCATCCCACCAAACGCCATTTTGGCGAAGCATCTGCATCACGTGTCAGCGAAGACAGCGCTTGGACTGCTGTGGTTTTTGAGCGTTTTGCTAACGCAATCTCCAAATAACATAGTGGTAAAGCTAAAATAAGCATTGTACCTAGCCACAACAGCCAGAAATCTAGCTGACGTTCAATTTGAATACCTGTTACCGGTGCTAAAGTTGCAATAATGATAAAAGATAAACAGAACGCCATCAGTGGCGATAACCATTTCGACATCGCATTGTCCTGCATGACAAATTCCTTTGAAAATTCTAGCGCTATTTTGCCTTGCTGTGCCTTGAAAATCAAAAACAAAAAGCAAATCACCTTAAAGGTGATTTGCTGCGCAAATAATATTATAAGAATTTAATTGTTTTTATTTCATTTTTTGAGGTTATGAAAAGAAACGTGCAAACCAATTTTTGCCTTTTTTCTTTTCTTTTTCTTTGATGATACCCATCATATTTTCTTTAACAGCACCGACATAATCAGCATCATCGTGCTGAATATGGTTAATCAGCCATTTTGAAAGCACTTCATGTAATTCATTTTCAATCGCATGCCCCATTTCAAAACGGTCACGGTAAGATTCAATTTTTTTAATAAATAAATCATGTACGCGTTTATGTGGCACACGATATTTATAACCCGCTTCTTCTTGTAAAGATTCTTCGAAGGTAAAATGTGATTGCGTGTAATCAATAATGTTTTCCAGAATTTGTTTTACACGATCACGATCTGTATTTGCGTCAATGCCATCAATTTCATTGATGTAGTCAAGAATCCGTTTGTGTTGATCGTCAATCACATCGATACCAGTATTGTATTCTGGAACCCATTTCATTTTCATTACGACCACCTATAAATATGAAGGACTTATCACGTAAATTTCATCATATAATTAAAGAACTTAAATAAAAATGAAGTAAAAAGGTTGGTTTTAATTGAAATACTGCCATTTATATTGTAATCAATTGTTTTTATTATGTTAATTTATTTAATCCCGAGTATAAAGCTAAGATATTTTTTAATCAATTCAATATCTTAGAAAACACCCTTAATTCAATAAAGTGTAAGATATTCATTTTTATAATGAATATCTTTCATTCAAAATTAATACTGATCTGCACGTGTGACACGTTTTAAAGATGGGTCCAGCCGCTCACGTTCTAAACGTTCAACAACCGTCTTTGCAGCACGAATTGGACGACCATGTTGAAATAAAATCATTTCACCCGGCTCAAATGCTGTCCAAACTTCGTTTTGCGTTAGGGGTTCAGTGGTAATCACGGCAACACGGTCTTCAGGCGTAGTGACTTCACTAAAATCGACTTCAACATCAATATCAATCAACTGTGCAGGCTGAAATGGAAACTCTCGAACCAGCCAATGCAGCTTGGTAATCGCATAACTAAATAGCGCCTGCCCATTCGACAAACAAAAATTAAAGGTGCCATGTTCTGCAATTTTAGGAGAAATTTCTAATAACAGATCAAACACCTGATCGAGTGTAGGTTCGGTATAACCAAAACGTTTCACCATTTGCTCGAGCAAATAGCAAAAGGCCAATTCACTGTCGGTATTGCCGACGGGGCTGAAGCGCCCTGTGAGCTCAGGCTGAAAGCCATGTAGGTCGCCATTATGTGCAAAAATCCACTGTCTGCCCCACAATTCACGACTAAATGGATGTGAGTTTTCAAGATTAATTTTGCCTTGTGTCGCTTTACGAATGTGTGCAATCACATTGCGAGATTTAATCGGGTAGTTTCGGATCAGCTCAGCAATCGGAGACTCTACAGCAGATTGATTGTCGACAAATAAACGACATGCTTTATCTTCAAAAAAAGCGATACCAAAGCCATCACAATGATCTGAGGTAATTCCTGCTCGCTGCGAAAATCCCCGAAACGAAAAAGTTATATCGGTAGGAGTCGCACAATTCATTCCGAGCAGCTGGCACATATCGATCATTTCATCAGTAAATCTATGATTTCTCTATTGTGCATGACAGTTTTGGTTGTTGTAAATCTAAAATCGGCGCCATTGTAAGAGTTTTTATAATCCAACAAGGCAAATACATTATTTGATCTTTCCAAACGTCACCTAGCCAACTGATAAATAATAAAAAAGCCTCAAAAGAGGCTTTTTTATATCAAAAAATGCTAAGTATCTTAAGCTTTTTTCACATTGGTTCGATTGGTGATTAAAGTCCCCACACCATGATCTGTAAAGATTTCAAGTAATGTTGCATGAGGTACACGACCATCAACGATATGCGCGCTGATTACGCTGCCTTTGACTGCATCTAATGCACAGCCAACTTTCGGAATCATGCCGCCATAGATCACGCCAGTTTCAATCAAACGATCGACTTCTTGGGTGGTTAACCCAGTCAGCAGATTTTTATTTTCGTCTAAAACACCCGTGATATTGGTCAAAAGAATTAGCTTTTCCGCACCCAATGCTTCAGCCACTTTACCTGCAACCAAGTCAGCATTGATGTTATAGGTGTTGCCGTCTTCGTCTACACCTAATGGTGCAATAACAGGAATAAAATCGCTTTGGGTAAACATTTCAAGTACGTCAGTTTTCACACCAACCACTTCGCCAACTAGACCTAAATCAATCTGTTTTACTGAACCATCTTCGGCTGTTTTTTCCATCAATAATTTTTGCGCACGGATCAAATTACCATCTTTACCCGTTAAACCAATTGCACGGCCACCGTGTTTATTGATTAAGTTCACAATCGATTTGTTCACGCTGCCGCCCAAGACCATCTCGACAACTTCCATCGTTGCAGGATCAGTCACGCGCATACCGTCGATACGATCAGACTCACGGCCTAATTGTTTGAGGAATGAATCCACTTGTGGACCACCGCCATGAACCACAATCGGATTTAAACCAACCGTTTTCAGCAGCACGATATCACGTGCAAATGAGCTCTCAAGCTCAGGATCGGTCATGGCATTACCACCATACTTCACTACCAGCGTCTTACCCGCAAAACGTTGAATATACGGCAAAGCTTCCGTCAGGATTTGTGCTTTGTCGATGCCAGTATGTTGATGTGGCATTTGCCTCTCCTTATTGAGCATCTGGAATGTCATGAGCAATGTCTGGATAGTGCTCAACTAACATGGAAACAAACAGATCTCGTATTTCTTTTAAGCGTGCTGATGAGTTGGCATCAAAGCGTAAAGTGAAATACTCACCTGTATTCGATGCTCGAATGATGCCAAATCCATCATCAAAATCAAGGCGTATTCCATCAATTTTACTGATTTGTGCCAGAATTCGCGTAGAATTGGCTTCAACCTGCTTTAAAACTTCCGCTGGATCATGCTGATGCGTACTGACATATAAATCTTCGGTACTAAAGCGCTCTGGATATTTCGCCAAAGCTTCTGACAATGTCAGCCCCTGAGTTTGAATATATTCTAAGACCCTTAAGGCAGCATATAGACCGTCGTCATAGCCACCACCACGACCGTCATTAAAAACATAATGCCCTGCGTATTCACCACCAAAAACCGCTTTGCCTTTAGATTGGGAAATATATTTTCGCAAGAAACTACTGCCCGTTCGAATCATGACAGGCTGCGCATCTAAATCGCACACGGTATCCCGAATCATTGTTGAACATTTCACATCAAATACCACCTCTGCATGTGGTTTTTGAGTCAAACAAATTTCAGCAAATAAACACAATAATCGATCTGCAGAAACGACTTTGCCAGTTTCATCAATCAGCACTAAACGATCACCATCACCATCTAAAGCAATGCCAATATCGGCTTTTTGTAGCTGTATGGCTTGGCGGAGATGGGTTAAATGTTTGAGCTGTGATGGATCTGGAGCATGATCAGGGAAATGTCCATCAGCTTGGCAACGTAATGCCAAAACTTCACAGCCTAATTTATTTAATAATAAGGCTGCACAATGCCCAGCTGAACCATGCATGCCATCGATCACAACTTTAAGTGGTTGCTGTAAATGAATGTCATCTAAAATAAATTTCTGATAGGCCAAACAATATTCAGGCTTGATTTCGTGTGGCTCAATTTCAGTCATCAAATGCACACGTTCCGATGAAAAACAATTTCGTGCTTCGACTGCAACGTGTTGAATCATCTCTGGACAAGGTGGCTCACCTTTGATAATCCACTTGATACCATTATCTGATTTTGGATTATGGCTCGCCGTCACCATAATGCCATTGCCTTGAAATTGTCCCGCAATAAAATACAACATCGGGCTTGAGCAGCAGCCAATAATTTCCGCTTCAAGGCCAGCCTCATGGCAGACTTTTTGAATTATTTTTGCATAGGTTGGACTGGTTAAACGCGCATCATAGCCAATGGCAAGTCTCTTTTGCCCTACATCTAAATATTGTTTGACTAAGCCACAAGCAATTGACTGAACTAAATCAGCATTTAAGAGCGATATTTTCCCGCGAATGTCATATGCACGAAAAATATGTTGCGGAAAGTGACTAAACAGTGAACCCATACTATGTTCTTCTAATTACATCTTTATTAATTAAAAAATCTTAAATTCTATTTAGAATTTAAGCTTTTAATTAAAGGATAAAATCCTGAAAAAAAGTGTAGCTTTTTTATAACAATTTTAGTTAATAATCAATTAATAATATTTAAACACTGATCAAAAACTTAAAATCAATCCAAAAACACCTATTATCTCTAAATTATTTTTTAAATAAATCAAGACTTTACAATTTATAAAATATCAAACCACGCGTTCATCTATATTTATTTTACTTTTCAAACATTTTTAAACCCCTCTTCCACTCTGTACAAATATAGTAAATTGATTAAATTTAAATCAACAAACAAGGCTCAATTTATTCTTCTCTATTAAAATATAAACCGAGTAATTTCATCAGAATTAAATTTTTCGAGATAAGCCTATAAACGATATTGATAAAAGCCTAAACACTCTAAATATAGGTTTGATTTTTAATAAATTAAAATGATATAAATAAAAACCATCACGAGGATGGTTTTTATTAGCTACTTGATTGTAGGCATTTACTTGTCAACACACTGGATCAAAAGTCTTGCGCTGATTAGTTTTTACCTGTATGACCAAAACCGCCTGCTCCTCGTTCAGTGGCTTCAAACTCATCCACAATATCAAACTGAGCTTGTACAACTGGCACTAAAACATATTGTGCTAAACGCTCACCCGGCTCTAGGCTAAATGCCGTTTGGCTACGGTTCCAAACAGATACCATCAATTCACCTTGGTAGTCTGAGTCAATCAAACCGACCAAGTTACCCAACACGATTCCGTGTTTATGACCTAAGCCTGAACGTGGCAGAATTAAACCTGCAAAGTTAGTATCTTCGATATAAATCGATAGGCCTGTTTTTACCAGAACAGTTTGACCCGGTTCAATTACGGTGGTTTCTTCTACACATGCACGGAGATCAAGACCTGCCGAACCTGCTGTGGCATAAGTTGGCATTGGCCATTCCGTACCTAAACGTGTGTCGAGAACTTTAACTTGAACTTTCATGGTTCATTCCTGTTTCAATAAAACGAATTTCAAAAAATAAATAAAATATTCTACGCTTTAAGCTTTAACGCTTAATCAGCGCGCGTAAATTTTCTAAATAATGCTGTGCTTGCTGTTTAGGATCGATATCCCCTGCCAGCTTTTTCTTGCGGCCTAACCACTCCAATTCATCTTGTGGCAGTTCGTCCAAGAAACGGCTTGGTGTCATTTGTCGCATTTGACCACCGGCTTTACGTTGCTCTGCTAGAGTCATAGTTAAGCCTTGACGTGCACGAGTAATCCCCACGTACATCAAACGTCGTTCTTCCTCGACCGTGTCAGCAGCAATGGAGTTTTTATGCGGTAGAATTTCTTCTTCCAGACCAATCAAATAAACGAATGGAAATTCCAGACCTTTCGACGCATGAAGTGTTAACAAATTGACTTTATCGGTGTCTTCTTCTTCTTGTTGCTGTTCTAACATATCGAGCAGCACCATTTTACGAATCACACTTTCAATGTTCTTTTCATCTACATCTTCAGCGCGGTTTATCAAACTTTGAATACTGCTATATAGCACTTCAATATTATCCAGTTTGGTTTTTTCCTGCGCAGGAGTAGCTGCAGATTCTTTAACATAGTCGATATAACCTGCTTCAATCATCATGCGACGAATGATCGGAACAGGTTCATCATCTTCTAATAATTCACGAGTAAAGGTCGAAATAAAGTCCGCAAATTCGGCCAATTGGGTTGTGGCTTTTTTCGGAATCGCCATGCTTAAGCGCTGGTCACCTGCTGCACTGAGTAAGGATAAATTACTTTCCTGCGCAAATAAGCCAAGCTTTTCCAAAGTCACAGGACCAATCGCACGTTTTGGCGTATTGATAATTCGTAAAAATGCACTGTCATCTTCAGGGTTGATGATCAAACGTAAGTAGCTCATCAAGTCCTTAATTTCAGCACGAGCGAAGAAAGACTGACCACCCGATAATTTATACGGGATCTGCATTTGGCGTAGCTGTGTCTCTAGAGCACGCGCTTGGAAATTACCACGGTATAAAATGGCGTAGTCTTTCCAATTTTTACCGTTCATCAGCTTGTGCGTAATCAAGTCTTTTACCACGCGTTCTGATTCATCATCGTCATTACGACAAGTAATCACGCGGATTACTTCACCATGGCCTTTATCTGACCAAAGCTTTTTATCGAAAATATGTGGGTTATTGCCAATAACTGTATTGGCAGCTTTTAAAATACGACTGGTCGAGCGATAGTTTTGCTCAAGCTTAATCACTTTCAGATTACGGAAATCTTCCTTCAATAAAGCCATGTTCTCAGGCTTAGCACCACGCCATGCATAAATCGATTGGTCATCATCACCTACCGCAGTGAATTGTCCCATGACACCCACGAGTAATTTCACCAAAATATATTGCGCGGTGTTGGTATCTTGATATTCGTCGACCAATAAATAGCGGATTCGATTTTGCCAACGATCACGCACTTCTGCATTTTCTTGTAATAAGCGCGTTGGCATGACAATTAAATCATCAAAATCAACGGCATTGTACGCACGTAAATTACGCTCATACAGTTGATACAAATGCGCAAATTGAACATCTTCTGCTGTTTCACAAGTGGTGTGCGCTTGCTCAGGTGGAATCAGATCGTTTTTCCAATCTGAAATCATTTTCATGGCTTTGGCAATCAGCTCTTTACTTTCTGCACCCGACAAATTGTCACGATGCATTAAATCCATCAAAATGCGTTTGCAGTCATCTGCATCTAAAATAGAAAAGTTATTTTTTAACGGTGTATTTTTTAATTCCAAACGAAGCATGTTTAGCCCGAAGTTATGGAATGTAGAAACCGACAGCCCTTTTGCCTCTTCACGACTCATCAGCTTCGTCACACGCTCTTTCATTTCACGCGCAGCTTTGTTGGTAAAGGTCATTGCGGTGATACGGTGCGCAGGAATACCACAATGCTTCACCAGATAGGCAATTTTACGGGTAATCACCGATGTTTTGCCTGAACCTGCCCCTGCAAGTACTAACAAGGGTCCTTGAGTGTATTTCATTGCTTCAAGTTGCTTGTCGTTCAACTGACTTGCCAGTGACATAGTCTTTCCTCTTATTAATTCGAGGATGATTATAGTCATCTGAAACGATCTTGCCTAATGCAAAATGTATTTTATCGGTCATTAAAAATGCCATAAAAAAAGCCACCCGAGGGTGGCCTTTCGTTTCGAACTAAAACTTATTTAGTTTCGTAAACTGAGATTTCTACGCGACGGTTTTGTTCACGACCTGCAGCAGTTGAGTTATCCGCTACTGGAGAAGTTGAACCGTAACCACGTGCAGTAATACGAGTTGAAGAAATACCTTGAGACGCTAGGTAGTTTTTCACTGAGTTTGCACGGTTTTGAGAAAGTGGGTTGTTGATCGCATCAGAACCTGTGTTATCTGTGTGACCGTGTACAACGATTGCAAGTTTGTTTGCAGTACCGTCTTCACGCAATACTTTAGCAACGTCATTCAACGCAGATTGGAACTGAGATTGAATAGTTGAAGAGTTAGTTGCGAAAGTTACTGATGGCATAACAAGGTTGATCGAACCATCTGGATTACGACCTACGTCAACACCAGTACCAGCCAATTCTTGTTTAAGACGTTGTTCTTTCTTATCAAGAAGAAGACCAGCACCCGCGCCAACTACAGCACCAATTGCTGCTGCTTGACCCATTTTGTCTTTATCAGCATTAGAATAAGCAATACCAGCGCCTAAAAGAGCACCTAGACCAGTACCGATTGCTGCTTTGTCATATTCCATGTTTTGACAACCAGTAAGTGCCATTGCCCCAACTACTGCCGAAATTACTAGTGCACGCATTGCATGCCTCCTTCTTTGTGTTTTGTTGTATGGTTGAAATGATGAAGTAAAACAAATGGCTGAACCATTGATTTTTTGTTAATAATAAAACGTTTAGTTACAATTTGTAATATGAATACGAGATTTATTTGTTAATTCCATCACAATTTCTTCACAGTTCTGCAGATGCCCTTTTTTATTTAATCAACTCGAACTATATTTATTAGAATCAATCATTATTTGGACAATTTCCGCTAGGACTTTTTATATGTCATCTCAAACAAATAAGCAACCGACACTAAAAAAAATTAGCAAAGGACTTACCGTCGGTTCAGTTATGACAGGCAGTACTTTTTTCCATGGTCCTCCTGTACTAGCCCTTGGTCTAACCAAACTCTTTAAAAAATCAAAAAAGGTTGATGAAACCAACATAAAAATTACCAACAGTTGGCTCACGGTCAATAACTGGTTAATTGATCACGTTTTACCCAACACAAAATGGGATATCACCATCGATGAAGGCCTCGACTTAAATTTGCATGGTCGCTATCTCATGACCTGTAACCATCAGAGTTGGGTCGATACAACAGTTAACCAATATTTTGGTTTAACCCGTATGCCACTGACGCGTTTCTTTACCAAATGGGAACTCATTTTCATTCCATTTGTTGGACAAGCTTTTAAAATTTTAGGCTTCCCAATGATGAAACGTCATAGCAAAGAACAAATCGCGAAAAATCCTGAACTTAAATATCGAGATATGGAAGAAGCGCGTAAATCTTGTGAACAGTTATTGAGCCAGCCTTTTACCCTGCTGAACTATTTGGAAGGCACTCGCTTTACCCCTGAAAAGCATGCGCAGCAGCAGTCACCGTATCAAAACCTTCTTAAGCCAAAAGCGGGTGGTTTAGCACTGGCACTCAATATTTTAGGGGATCAAGTTGATGCTCTCGTAGATATGACCATTGTCTATCCAAATGGTGCACCAGGTTATGGCGAATTTTGGCTAGGTGAAGTTCCACGTATCGCCGTGGATTTACGTAAAATTGAAATTCCAACGTGGGTGCATGGCGGCAACTATGAAGATGATGCAGAATTCCGTGAAAAATTTCAGCATTGGGTGGATGAGCTGTGGACGGAGAAAGACCAACTCATTACTCGTATGAAAGCTAAATACTCAGTTACTGAATAATTAAGAAGAAGTTTTATGTCGCAGAACAGCATGCCGCAAAACAAGAAATCTAAATATCATCATGTCAATCCAAACAGTTGGTCATTCAAACTGTTTTTGATTTATGACATATTCATGGTGTTTATTATTGTTTTTAACTTGTTCTGCCTGTGCATGAACTTTTTCCTCATGAGCAATCTTGGCAGTTGGTTCTTTAACAGTATCCACCTGCCCGATGTGCTGAGTTTTTACCGTGAACATTTACATCCATGGGTGATTACTACCGAAGCGTGGTTCATTATCTTTTTGATTGTAGAATTGTTGGTGCGCTGGGCGATTGCCATCATCAACAAGCACCATCAGCGCTGGTTCTTCTTCCCGTTTATACATTGGTACGAAATTTTAGCTATTGTGCCGCATTTACGTTTCCTGCGTTTATTTCGTGCGGGCATTATTGCTTATCGACTGTATGAAATGGGCTATCAAATCGTGCCTTCTGCATGGCAGAAAAAGGCATTGTTCTACTATCGAGTCGTGATGGAAGAACTGTCAGATCGTGTGGTACTTACCGTGTTAGATGGTGTTAAGCATGAGCTCAATACCAGTACAACCCATAAAGACCTAATTAGTAATCTTGTGCAGCATCACCGTGAGATGTTCACCCAAGTTTTAGCTGAGATTTTGCAAGAAAATTTAAGCAAAGAGCTACGTACTGAACGTGAATTGATCGCCAAAAATGTCGGACAAATCGTCAGTCAGGCCATTGAAGATACCCCCGAGCTCACGCAGCTATTGCGCTTAGTGCCAATCGTTGGCAGCCGCATTGAACAGCAGATTCAAAGTATCGGGCAACGTTTGGGTGAAAATATTACCCAAGGTTTAATTTCCCCATTGGCTTATCCCAATACATCTACGGCTCAAAAACCCAATCTATATTTAGACATTTCACAGCGTGTTAGCCGTATTGAAATCGAAAATAATGTCCAGCTGGATGAGTTGGTTCGCTCTGCGGTTTTTGAAAGTCTAGAGGCTATTCGTAAGCAAGTGAAAGTAAAACAGTGGCAGCAGATTATGCAGGAACAGGACCAAGCTACAGAATAAACACTTAGTCAAAAATAATTGCGAACTCCGCTAGAGTATTCATGCAAATTGTTCTAGGATTTGCTCTATTTACAACATAACTACTTCGGCACAAAAGTAATAGTTAGAAGTCTCAAGGATTCAATATGGCTGATATACGGATAAAAGGCAAAATGGTCAATGCGATTCGCATTCACCTCGATACCAATGATCATGATGCGATCCGCCAGCAACTTACTCCAATGTTCCAAAAGGCTTTTCCACCCGGAACATTAGCCGTGATTGAAAGTACGGTTGATCAAGAACTAATTGCACTGATTCAACTACTTATTAGTATTGAAATTCAACCGATTGGTGTCACTGAAGGTCCGCTATCGGACCAAGCACGTGCTATCCAATTTCCCGTAGTTCCTGCGGATCGCAAACTACAAAAAGTTAAACCGACACGCGAACAAGTGGTTGAAGAACCCGCACCTGCAGAAGAAAAAACCGAAGATAAAATTGCTGCAGTCGAAGTACCGACCATTCGTCATGCTACGTCGTATCACAATGAAATCTTACGTACAGGTCAATGTTTAGTCCAAGACCATGGCGATATCATTATTAATGCTGGTATTAATAGCGGTTCAGAAGTAATTGCTTCAGGAAATATACATATTTATGGTAGTGCTCGTGGTAGAGTCATTGCCGGAGCTGGTGGGAACACGGCTGCACGTATTTTCTGCCATTCATTAGAAGCTGAATTGGTTTCAATTGCAGGGACTTACTGTGTCGCTGATGACATTCCACCTCATGTGGTCAAACAGCCAGTACATATTTATTTGAATGACCAGCAAGAGCTAGTATTTGAAGCTTTGCAATTTTAATGTATAAATAATCACCAAACCCCTAATTAAAAAAGGGGATTTAAACCATAACAGGAGTGGATTCGGTGGCGAAAATTGTTGTCGTAACATCAGGTAAAGGTGGCGTAGGTAAAACAACTACAAGCGCATCTTTTGCAACAGGTTTAGCCCTTCGCGGCCACAAAACTGTTGTGATCGACTTTGATGTGGGTTTACGTAACCTAGACTTGATCATGGGCTGTGAACGCCGCGTTGTATATGACTTTGTAAACGTATTGAATAACGAAGCTCGATTACAACAAGCGCTTATTCGCGATAAAGATATTGAAAATCTCTACATTCTACCTGCATCTCAAACCCGTGATAAAGACGCGTTAACAGATGAAGGTGTAGCACGTGTGATGGACGAACTTTCTCAAGAGTTTGATTACATTATTTGTGACTCACCTGCGGGTATCGAACGTGGTGCAATTTTAGCAATGTATCATGCTGATGAAGCGATCATTGTGACGAACCCAGAAATTTCTTCGGTACGTGACTCTGACCGTATTATTGGTATGCTCGACAGCAAAACCAAAAAAGTAGAACAAAACGAAGGTCGTATCCGTAAGCATCTCTGTATTACACGTTTCAATCCAGAACGTGCGGATAAACAAGAGATGTTGACGATTGATGACATTTCAAAAGATATTTTACGCGTACCGACTTTAGGTGTTATTCCTGAATGTAAAAGCGTTCTACAAGCATCGAACGAAGGTAAACCAGTGATTCTGTTTACAGAAGAAGCGGCTGGCCAAGCGTATGATGACCTTGTTGCACGTTTCCTTGGTGAAGAGCGCCCTTACCGTCACATTACGGTAAAACCTAAGGGTTGGTTAGCACGTCTATTTGGAGCGTAATCATGGCAGGATTCTGGAGCAAACTTTTTAGCAGCGACGAGAAACCGTCAAGCGCACAAACGGCAAAAGACCGTTTAAAAGTCATCGTGGCATCTGAAAATGGTCTGGGTAAACGCCTCAGCCAAGACAAGATCGACATGATGAAAAAAGAAATCATGCAAGTGGTAAACCGCTATGTTCGTGGTGTAGATGAGCAACATATTCAAATGTCTGTTCGTTCTGAAGCGAATATTGAAATGCTTGAAATGAATATCAATTTGCCTGAAGAACGTTAATCTGAATTCTGATTAGCCAAGTAAATTGAATCAAGGCAAAATGTGAGGCTGGATCAGTAAAGCGCTGCTTTACCCAGCCGCAAGACGAGAAGCTTTGCTTTGAGTGGGCTGGATTAGTTTTATTCCTTTGTCAGATCAAAAGTTTTGCTTCGGGTAAACGGGATAACAAAAAATAACTTTTGATCCAACCATAAAATGAGTCGCTTAACTTAGAGATGGCGAATAAAACCATTTTACTTGCGTACTCATTTTTGCCTTTTTGTATTTTTAAACCAGCAAGGAGATTGCGATGGCATTATCTCAGCCAGCAACGTTCAACGAAGAATGGTCAGATGAGCGTGTATTTGCCTACCTTACTCAGCTTCCTCCTGAAGGAGTGAATGGCGACTTTCACGTGCTTTACCATGCTTTCAAACATATGCGTCCAAATGACTATGAGCGTCTTTTGACTCAATTCGTTGCCGATGGTCGTGATGTGAACGCAACTAATCCTGAAGGTCAGCGTATTCATGACGTGATTGCTCAATATCCACGTCAAAGCGCAGGTTTCCTCGAAGTATTGGCAAAATTTGCTTAATTTCGAGTACCAAAAAAAGCCCGCATGATGCGGGCTTTTTTATCTTATTTAATACCGGCGTTATTGAATATCATCATAATCAATGCACGGTCAACATGAGCAATGGAAACATCAAGCCAAAACCAATGGTTTGCACACTAATAATCGCCGCCATCAGTTGTGAATCGCCCTGATAATAGCGTGTCAAAATATAAGACGATGATGCAGTTGGCAAAGCAAAAAAGACCACTAAAATCATTCGCTCAAAATCAGTCAGACCCATCCAAGTACTCAATAGATAAGCAATACATGGCATTAACATGAGACGCCCTATCGTATTTAAACTTAAACGACGTAGATCGGCGCGCATTTGCTGAAACTGTAATGCTGCCCCAACAGAAAGTAGTCCGAGCGGTAAACTCATGGCTGCCAAGATTTTTAATAGTTCAGGTAAGCCTTCAAACAGACTCAAGCCTGATAAATTAAACAATACCCCTGCAACACAGCCTAAAATTAAGGGATTTTTTGCGATGGACTGACAAGTCTGCCCCAATTGCTTCACACTTAAATTT
Source organism: Acinetobacter sp. YH01009 (assembly GCF_013420765.1). NCBI lineage: Bacteria > Pseudomonadati > Pseudomonadota > Gammaproteobacteria > Moraxellales > Moraxellaceae > Acinetobacter > Acinetobacter sp. YH01009. The sequence goes on from NZ_VOYE01000012.1 coordinate 48,945, forward strand.
GAAAACGCCAAGACTGAAATAATATTAACTAAGGGCACAGCAACGGCAATTAACATGGCAAACATCTGCATGCCTGTGGAGCCAAATAAAGCACCCATGAGCGACAAACCAATATAGGTATTAAAACGAATATGACTTTGGATATACACGCCAAAACGCTGCACGGGGATATGCATAAACTGCTTGATCCCCCACAACACGATGCTGATCAAACAGGTGCCCGCAACCAGTACTGTCAACATTCGTGAAACAGTGTTCATATCCAATTGCACGGCTGATACATTCAAAAATAGCAGCACAGGAAATAAAACGTAGTAATTGAGTTTTTCTGAATTTGCCCAAAATTCATTCTGAACAAACTGTGTATATTTAAGCACATAGCCCATCGCGATTAATGCAACGAGGGGAAACAATGCGACGACGATATTCATGCTGTACGCCTTGAAATAAAGTAGCTATTTCATCTTTAACCATTTATGTAGCACAATATAATCCTCATCTAGACTCATAACAAAATGAGTAATTACTCATGGCAATGACATTTTCTCAGCTTGAAATCTTTATTAAAGTCGCAGAACAACAAAGCTTTACTCTCGCTGCTCGACAGCTGGGAATTACTCAGTCAGCTGTCTCTCATGCCCTAAAGTGTTTAGAGCAGCATTGGAATGTCAGCTTATTTAGCCGTGAACAAGGCGAAATTAGCCTGACTCATATTGGTCAGCAGTTATTACTGCATGCTAAAGAAGTCATCAATACCGCACAAATCATGCAACAAGAAGTGCATGCCGCACATGGTATTCAACAAGGAACGCTGAGAATTGGCTCTTTTGGTTCTTCTAGTTCGATTCATCTGCTTCCAGAGCTATTAAAGGCATATAGAGAGCGTTATCCACACATTGAAATCTATGTCGAAGAAGGTACTGATGCAGAAGTGTCTCGTTGGATTTCTGAACGTCAGATTGATGTTGGTTTTGCCGTACTCCCCAAGCCGCAACTGTTCACCTTCCCCTTAATCCAAGATATTTTCATTGCCTTGATTCCAGATAGTTATTCAGTTTCCAAACACAGTCATTTAAATATCCAAGACCTACAAAACTACCCCTTTATTATGACCCGTGCAGGCAGCCAGTCCCATGTCGAAAAACTGCTTAAACAACACCAAATACAACCTAAAATCACCTATCAAATGTCGCAACTGTTAACCATTTTAAACATGGTGAATTTACAGGAAGGGATTGCTATCGTTGCGGATATGGCTATGCCTGCTGAGCTGTTGGCGCTACATCCACATGTGGTTAAACGTCCACTCTTTCCAAATACCCAACGGCAGATTGGACTCGCCGTAAAAAATCAAAAACTCATGAGCCCGGCCTGCAAAGCTTTTATCGAACTGGCCCAATCCATGTTCTACCAAGAAGAGTTCACAATCTAAAAATAAAAAAACCTGCCGAAGCAGGTTTTTTGTTTTAGGACTTAGACCAAAATATCTCGTTTACCATTTGGCCCCATCCCACTGACGATACCATTTTCTTCCATCTGATCAATAATCCGTGCAGCACGGTTATAGCCGAGACTGAATTTACGCTGTAAAGATGAGGTCGATGCTTTACGTGTTTCTAAAACGAAACTAACACATTGATCATACAACGCATCACGGTCTGATCCGCCATCACCATCTTCAAAACCGCGAGATGTCGGCTCTTCATCATAAGGCGTGAGGATTTCATCGACATAATTCGGTTCACCGCGCTCACGCCATGCATCACAAATACGGTTCACTTCATCGTCTGAAATAAACGCGCCATGCACCCGCTCAGGTTCAATTTTACCCGGTCCGAGGAACAACATATCACCATGACCCAGTAAGTCTTCTGCACCACCAGCATCTAAGATAGTACGTGAATCCAGTTTACTGTTGACACGTAGCGCAGCACGGGTTGGAATATTGGCTTTGATCAAACCTGTTACTACATCTACGGTTGGACGCTGTGTCGCCAACAGCAAATGAATCCCTGCTGCACGTGATTTTTGTGCAAGACGGGTAATCATTTCTTCAGCTTTTTTACCCACTTGCATGATCATGTCGGCAAATTCGTCGGCAACAATTACGATCAACGGCATAGGCTGTAAACGTGGCGCACGACTTTGCGTTGCTGAGTCATCTGGCTTCCAAGTTGGATCGATTAGATCTTCCCCGTTGGCCATTGCTTCTTCAATTTTGCGGTTAAAGTCAGTCAGCTTACGCACTTTCATCAAAGACATCAGCTTATAACGACGCTCCATTTCATTCACACACCAGTTCAATGCACTCACCGCATCTTTCATGTCAGTTACAACAGGCGTTAATAAATGTGGAATATCGTTATAGTTAGCAAGTTCCAACTGTTTCGGGTCAATCATGATGAGTCGCAGTTGCTCAGGTGTATATTTCAACAACATCGACAACAACATGGCATTGACTGCGACTGACTTACCAGAACCCGTAGTACCTGCCACCAACATATGCGGTGCTTTCGCCAAATCTGCCAAAACAGGATTACCCGAAATGTCTTTACCCATCGCCATACTAAGTAAGGCATTTGGATCACGGTATGCCGGCGTTTCTAACAGCTCAATAAGTCGAACCATTTCACGTGAACTATTCGGAACTTCAATCCCGATATAGGGTTTACCTGGAATCACTTCCACCACACGTACAGAGGCCATAGACATCGAACGTGCCAAGTCACGTGAAATATTGGTCACTTTCGACGCTTTCACACCAGGTGCTAAATCAAGTTCAAAACGTGTTACGACTGGTCCCGGCTGTGCCTCTACAACTTTGGCTTTGACATTAAACTCTTGCAGTTTAATTTCTAAAAGTTCAGACAAGCGAGACAATTGCTCTGCAGTGAAATTGACTTTCTTGTTCGGATCAACCGGATCTAAGATTTCCAAGCCCGGCAAAGTCGGTAAATCCAAGCGTTTTTGTGCCACTTGCATCGCACGTGACATTGGACGACCAGAGGCATCGGTTAAAGGAGCATCAAAGTCAAAATCATCTTCGAGATCTAAATCGATGTCTTCAGGTTTGCCCGCCGTTTCTTGCCACACTTCACGGAAAGCATCTTTATTCGAGCTGATTAAGGCTTTTTCATCATCAGATACAAAAGTCTGCGGCTGCGTATTGATTTCAGCACGAACCAAAGGCGTAGATTGCGCGTAACTACTGGTTGTACGAACCGGCTGCGCCTGTTCTATCGCTCGCTCTGCTTCTTCAACCAGCAAATCATCGAGATCATTAAATTCAGTTTCAGCACTGATATTTTTTTGTGTGGTCAGCGGTGTAATCTGTGCAGCAGCTACACCTAAACCTGCAAGTGTGGCAGCAGCACCTGTAGCAAAGTCATTTGAATGCGTTGCAGGACTTTCACTTTGCGCTGTATTAAATGGGCTATGTACATCCGTCGCTGTTTTACTATTCGGGACAGCCGCTAACAGCTCATCAAAGATCTCATCATCATCCCAATCTACTGATTTTTTAGCCGCTGTCACCGCTTCTGTCGGAGAAGTCGAATGCACATCTGCTGTTTTGTTGAAATATTCAGTTTGATTGGCAGGCTGCTCTTCTTCTGCAGCTTTCAGTAAAGCATCAATATCTTGTTTGTGGCGTTGGTCATCATTGGAATGTAATGCGCGCCAAACTTCACCTGTTGCAACAACACGTTGTTGATCTTGTTCAAGCTGATGCACTTTCGCCAAGGTATGTTCAAAATCTTCATCAGATGGTGTAGCAGTCTCTGCCAAGTCGACTGCAGATGAATGTTGTGCGTTCCATTCTTTGTCTGCCCATTCTTTATCGGCAATATCATCAAATAAACGTTCAGCGACGCGATCACGTACCACAGGATCGACATCGACCGCATGATGTTCATCGGCTGGTGTTACTGGTGCAACCACTTTTGATGCATGCGCAGCAGCACTCTCTTTTTTAGTCGTTGGCACTGTACGGTCAAAAGCGGTATCGCCTTCAGGGACATTACGATAGAACAAATCTTGCAGATAAGCTGGTGTGGATTTCATGGTTGCCCATGTCTTATTCCACTTAATGCCAAAGGCCAAAGTGAACAACATGATCCAAAATGCAATAAGAAATATTGCTGCACCATAGACCGTTAATATTTGTTCAAGACTTTGACCCAGTTCATAGCCAATGATCCCGCCCGATGCATTTTCTAAAGTATCTTCAGGGACATTCCAAAACAGGAAAAGTAAACTTGAAGTTGCCAGTAAAATAAAGAACTGAGCGGCATAGCGAAATGGACGGTTTAGAAAACTACGTGGCCACCACACTTGAATTGCTTCGAGAAATAAATAGACAGGTATCAGCAGACTTGCCCAACCTAAAAATCCATAGAGTAAGTCAGCTATCCATGCACCTGCGACGCCGCTGGCATTTGAAACTTGCTGAGTATCACTGGATAAATGCATCCATCCCGGATCAAATGGCGTATATGTGACTGTTGCAAGGAACAGATATATCCCAAATGAAACAAGGAATAATGTCATTATTAAGCGCTGTGCATATGCACCCGACACCGCTGTCATATACGTTCCTGTAACCAATTCTTCATGAATGTTTTTGTCATTACCCACAACAAAAATGGGCTGAATCTAAACCTGTTATTATGCACCTGTTCAATAAAAAAGATGCAAGATAATTTAAGTATAGTTGTTAACTTTATTCTATATAGCTCAAAACGATTTCGATGATCAATAATATCGACTTTAATCTCACACAATCGTTTCAAACTTTGACGTATAATTCCACAAATTATCATATAAAAAAAGGATTCTACGGATGAGCGCTCGTCACTCACGTCTAATTATTTTAGGTTCTGGTCCTGCAGGTTATAGCGCTGCGGTATACGCTGCCCGTGCAAACCTGAAACCGACACTCATCGCAGGTATTCAATTAGGCGGTCAATTGACTACAACGACAGAAGTAGACAACTGGCCAGGTGGTGCAGAAGGTTTAACAGGCCCTGCCCTAATGGAACAAATGCAAGCGCATGCTGAACGTTTTGGCACAGAAATTGTGTATGACCATATCAACGAAGTAGATCTCAATGTTCGTCCGTTCGTGCTTAAAGGCGATATGGAAGAGTTTACTTGTGATGCATTGATTATTTGTACAGGTGCAACTGCACAATATTTAGGTCTTGAATCAGAAGCTGCTTTCATGGGTCAAGGCGTGAGTGCATGTGCAACATGTGACGGGTTCTTCTACAAAAACCAAAAAGTTATGGTTGTCGGCGGCGGTAATACTGCTGTGGAAGAAGCGCTGTATCTTTCAAACATTGCTTCTCATGTCACTCTTGTACACCGTCGTGACACTTTACGTTCAGAGAAAATTCTGCAAGATCATCTTTTTGCAAAAGAAAAAGAAGGTAAAATCAGTATTATTTGGAATCACCAAGTGGATGAAGTCATTGGCGATAACACCGGTGTGACTTCTGTACGTATTAAATCTACGCTAGATGATTCAACTCAAAATGTTGATGTCACTGGAATGTTTGTGGCGATTGGTCACAAACCAAACAGCGGTATTTTTGATGGTCAATTGAACCTACGTGATGGCTACATCCAAGTTCAAAGCGGAACTGCGGGTAATGCAACACAAACGTCTATTCCGGGTGTATTTGCTGCGGGTGATATTGCCGACAGCATTTACCGTCAAGCCATTACTTCTGCAGGTTCAGGCTGTATGGCTGCACTCGATGCTGAAAAATACCTTGATGCACTCGGTGAATAATCTTTTGCTTAAGTCATTTGCTTAGCTAAACAGTTTTAAAAATTAGCCGACCTGATGGTCGGCTTTTTTATGTATGATAAAAATCCGTGTAACTCAATAAGAAGCTTGGCATGCCGATACTCCCTCCTTCTGAATTTACTTTCCCCGATCCAGCTGAATGCGATCCTGATGGTGAAGGCTTAATTTGCATCGGTGCTGACCTCTCTCCTTCTACATTGTTTGAAGCCTATAGCCATGGTCTTTTCCCGTGGTTTAGTGAAGGTGATCCGATTTGCTGGTGGTGTCCTGAACCCCGCTGCATTATTCGACCGCAGGACTATCATCCAAGCAAATCGTTATTACGCAGCATGAAAAAAATGGACTATAAGATCACCATTAATCATGCGTTTGAAACTATGATTCGCTCATGTTCATTGCCACGTAGTTATGCCAATGAAACATGGATTTCAGAAGATATTATTCAGGGATATTCTGCGCTGTTTGAAGCAGGCTATGCTTATAGCATTGAAGTTTGGGAAAATGAGACCGTTGTCGGAGGACTCTATGGCGTCAATATTGGCCATGGCTGCTTTGGCGAGTCTATGTTTAGTACACGAACAGATGTCTCTAAAATGGCGTTTTACACCTTAATGCTCATCGGGCAAGAGAATCAGTTGCCATGGATTGATTGCCAATTGGTCAACGATCACCTCTTAAGCTTAGGTGCGAGTACACTTTCTCGCCAACAATACCTTAATTCGTTACAAGATGTTGTTAAACAACCCTCTATCGATTGGAAAAAGTATCAGGACAGTGTATTTTCAAGTAAAACAATAGCGCAATGGGCAAGTCTCAGCGCATGACAATAAAAGAGGGATATTACGATGAATTCCTATCAACCGAAGTCCCTGTTGAACGAATTACAGTACTACATCACGCCTCCGCATGATTGTAGCTACTTAGAAAATAAATCTGCTCGGATGGTCTTTCTTGATCCTGTCCATCGTATTGATGTGGTCACGTTATCTGAACTTTCCCGCATGGGTTTTCGTCGTAGTGGGGATTTTGTCTACCGCCCTGAATGTCATCTTTGTCGCCAATGTTTGTCCTCTCGCGTTCCTGTTCATGAATTTCAAATGAACAGCGTGCAAAAAAAAGCGTGGAAACGGAATCAAGATTTAACGGTGAAAATTAGCCGTCCTCAAGATGCCGATGCAAAGCATTATGCCCTGTACGAACGCTATATCAATGAACGGCATGCTGATGGTGATATGTACCCACCTAGCCAAGATCAATTTGAAAAATTTTTAATTAATAGCTGCACTGACAGTTTCTTTTTAGAGCTATGGTTGGATGAGCAACTAATCAGTGTATCTACCTGTGATCCACTCGATGATGGTATTTCAGCGGTATATACCTTTTTTGATCCTGATGAAAGCCGTCGCTCACTAGGGACTTTTGCCATTCTGAAACAAATCGAGCATGCACAAAAGCTTGGATTGCAATATGTCTACTTGGGCTATTGGGTGCCAGATTCGCAAAAAATGAATTATAAATCTCAGTACATTCCACTGGAACTTCTGCTTGATGGACAATGGCGTCGACTCAATCGACCACTGACCCAAGAAGAAATTAGCCAACTGGGGGATTCCCTGATGACCACCTTACCTTCAGGTTGGAATAATCCTATTATTAAATAAAAGGGATCAAACAAAAGATCTTCAATAAAAAAGCATTCGTTTATTCACGAATGCTTTCTTTAAATCTGATGACGCTTCACCGCTTTTATTTAAATAAAGCTGCAAAATCATCAATACAAGCCTTCACCATAATAATGGCGTGCTCACGAGTTCCATCGGCATTTGGATAATAATTCTTTCGCAAATCGATTTGATGAAAATCCGCTTTTTCATATAAACGGATCGCTGGTTGATTACCTTCTCGCACTTCTAAGAAGATTTGAATGGGGTTATTTTTGAGTAAGGCAATAGATTCATCGAGTAATTGAAAACCTAATCCTTTGCCTTGCTGGCTCGGATCGATCGCCATTAACAATAAATTTGCTTCATCTAAAACGGGTTGTAAAATGCAAAAACCTACAACTTTTCCTTGTCGCTCAATCACCGTACTTTGATAGGCAGCAATCGATTCTTGAAATTGTTTTAAGGTCCAAGGATGGCTTTGTACGCGGCGCTCGATATCGTAAACCTGCTGTACATCAGCGTCTTGCATCAAACGAATCATCTTCGTTTATCTTTCTATAGCTAGGGTATGCGCATTATAAAAAGTTTGCTTCTAAAGTTGAATAAAAAAAAGAGCGATTTACATCGCCCTTCTCAAAAAGTCACCACAGCGCTGTGATTAGAGACCCAAATATGCTTTCCACGTTTTTAACAAACCTGAAGTATCTAAATCATTCGGGTGAAAACCTGGTTTAAAATACATCAGCATTTCTTTACCCATACCAGTGATGATGCCTTTTGAAGGGCTATAACCATAGGTATAAATATCTTTTAATGCTTCAAAATTAAGCTTGTTATCTTCTTTTAATAAACGAGCAACAAAGTAGCTTTGTACGAAGAATAAAGTCACCATTGCGCCAATCAATGAGCCTGTTCGGAGTGCGTAGGCCTTAATTCCCTGACCAAAGACACCTTCAAAAACATCATAAGCCACGGCTTTATGTTCATTTTCTTCAATCGCATGCCACAACCACATATTTTTCATGGTTTCATCTGTCATTAAAGCTTGAATATGTGGGTTAACCAATAACTGTGAAGCGATGGTTGCAGTGAAATGCTCAAGTGCCGTAGTTGCGGTAAGATCTACCATTTCTTGAGTGATACCAACAGGTTTACCAATACGTGCAAAAACTTTTCGCACACCTTGGATAACTCGACCCGTTGCCTTATCAAGCGTTTCGACATCATGACCGTATTTTTGTGCAGAGGCATTGAAACCTTCATGCTCTTGCGTATGCATGGCTTCCTGACCAATGAAAGCACTAATTTCTTTTTGTAGGGCTTCATTATTTGCGATCGCGGGATGTTTACGTACTGCACGCACACTATCAATAAAGAACATTTCACCCGCGGGAAATAAAGCAGATAATGCGGTCATAAAATGTGTCAAACCAGCTGAGCCGTTCATCCAGTACTCTGGTACCGCATCAAAATCAAAATTCATGCGGCGTACAGGGAAACTTGCACCTGCTCGATTAGTAATCTTTACTTTAGCGTTCATGCCTAACTCCTTTTTGAGTTATGAAATACTCAAACTTTTATTGGTTTTCTTGAGTTCATATTACGGTTTTATTGACGCGTAATTATTTCAGTTAAGGACAGTGAATTATCACTAAAGGACAGCTTTAAAAAATATTGTCAGACAATTTCCCTATCACATTGAATAAACATAAAAAAAAGCGCCTCAAAGAGGCGCTTTTTTACACACATTTAGTGATTATGCAGTTACTTTAGAAACTACACCAGCACCAACTGTACGGCCACCTTCACGGATCGCAAAGCGTAAGCCAGCGTCCATTGCGATTGGGTGGATTAATTCTACTGACATTTCTACGTTGTCACCAGGCATAACCATTTCAACGCCTTCTTTAAGCGCGATCGCACCAGTTACGTCAGTTGTACGGAAGTAGAACTGTGGACGGTAACCGTTAAGGAATGGAGTATGACGGCCACCTTCGTCTTTAGAAAGTACGTATACTTCTGCGTCGAATTTAGTATGCGGTTTGATTGTACCTGGTTTAGCAAGTACTTGACCACGTTGAACGTCTTCACGTTTAGTACCACGTAGAAGAACACCACAGTTCTCGCCCGCACGACCTTCGTCAAGAAGTTTACGGAACATTTCTACGCCAGTTACAGTTGTTTTAACTGTATCTTTAATACCAACGATTTCAACTTCTTCGCCTACTTTCACGATACCAGTTTCAACACGGCCAGTTACTACTGTACCACGACCTGAAATTGAGAATACGTCTTCGATTGGCATAAGGAATGCTTGGTCGATAGCACGTTCTGGTTCTGGGATGTAAGAGTCAAGAGCTTCAACAAGAGCAACTACAGCATCTTCGCCGTATTGACCAGCTTCACCATTAAGCGCTGCAAGAGCAGAACCACGGATTACTGGAGTGTCGTCGCCTGGGAAGTCATAAGTAGAAAGAAGTTCACGAACTTCCATTTCTACTAATTCAAGAAGCTCTTCGTCGTCAACAAGGTCGCATTTGTTTAGGAATACAACGATGTAAGGTACACCTACCTGACGAGAAAGAAGGATGTGTTCACGAGTTTGTGGCATTGGACCATCAGTCGCAGCACATACAAGGATCGCACCATCCATTTGCGCAGCACCAGTAATCATGTTTTTAACATAATCGGCGTGACCTGGGCAGTCTACGTGAGCGTAGTGACGGATTGGAGAATCGTATTCTACGTGTGAAGTATTAATTGTAATACCACGTGCTTTTTCTTCTGGTGCAGAGTCGATTGCAGCGTAATCTTTCGCTTCACCACCGAATTTTTTTGCACATACAGTTGCAATTGCAGCTGTTAAAGTAGTTTTACCGTGGTCGACGTGACCAATTGTACCCACGTTAACGTGTGGCTTATTACGTTCGAACTTAGCCTTAGCCATGAGATCTTCCTTTTTAAACTACTCATGCAGGGATACTGCATGAGCATTTGGTTTTTAACTATGAATTAGTTTGGGCTTATAGTAATCGAAAGATTACTCGTCGTCACCTTTTTTACCGCCAGATTGGAACTTAGCGATGATGCCTTCAGCCACGTTACGTGGTGTTTCAGCGTATTTAGCGAATTCCATAGAATAAGTTGCACGACCTTGAGACATAGAACGCATATGAGTTGCGTAACCAAACATCTCAGAAAGTGGAACTTCTGCACGGATAGCTTTAGTACCACCAGGTAAATCGTCCATACCTTGAACAAGACCACGACGACGGTTTAAGTCACCCATGATATCGCCCATGTAGTCTTCTGGAGTTTCTACTTCAACTTTCATGATAGGTTCAAGCAAGATAGGATCTGCTTTCATGAAACCGTCACGGAATGCGTAAGAACCAGCCATTTTGAACGATAATTCGTCAGAGTCGACGTCATGGTAAGAACCATCGAACAATGTCGCTTTGATGCCAACAACTGGATAACCAGCTAGGACACCATTCTTCATACGTTCTTGGATACCTTTGTCAACCGCACCGAAGAATTCTTTAGGTACTACACCACCTACAACTTCTTCAGCGAACTCGTAATCTTTGCCAGCATCTTCAGCAAGTGGTTCTAAACGTACGTATACGTGACCAAACTTACCTTTACCACCAGTTTGACGTACGAACTTACCTTCTTGTTCAACTGATTTTTTGATCGTTTCACGGTAAGCTACCATTGGTTTACCAATGTTCGCTTCAACGTTGAATTCACGCTTCATACGGTCAACAATAATGTCAAGGTGAAGCTCACCCATACCAGCAATAATTGTTTGACCAGATTCTTCGTCAGTACGTACGCGGAATGAAGGGTCTTCTTTCGCCAAACGACCTAAAGCAACAGACATTTTTTCTTGGTCAGCTTTAGTTTTAGGCTCAACCGCAAGCGCAATTACTGGCTCTGGGAATTCCATACGCTCTAGTGTAATTACATTGTTTTCATCACATAATGTATCACCAGTCGTAGTATCTTTAAGACCTACACATGCTGCGATATCACCCGCACGAATTTCTTCAATATCGTGACGGTCATTTGCGTGCATCTGTACGATACGGCCAACACGTTCGCGCTTCATTTTAACTGGGTTATAGCAAGGGCTACCTGCTTTAAGCACACCAGAGTAAACACGTACGAATGTTAAGTTACCTACAAATTTGTCGTTCATGATTTTGAACGCAAGCGCAGAGAACGGAGCATCGTCAGACGCTTCACGAGAACCTTCAGTTTCGTCTTTGTCGTCAAGGATACCTTTAATCGCCTCGACATCAGTCGGCGCAGGTAAGAATTCAATTACAGCATCCAACATACGTTGAACACCTTTGTTTTTGAACGCTGAACCACATAGCATTGGTTGAATTTCATTCAACAATGTACGTGCACGTAAACCTGAAACGATTTCTTCTTTAGTTAACTCACCTTCTTCAAGGTACTTGTCCATGAGTTCTTCTGATGCTTCCGCAGCAGCTTCAACCATGTTAGTACGCCATTCGTTAGCTAGTTCAACTAATTCAGCAGGGATTTCGCCATATTCAAACTTCATACCTTGAGACGCTTCGTCCCAGATAATCGCTTTCATTTCGATTAGGTCAACAACACCCTGGAAGTTTTCTTCTGCACCGATTGGAACAACGATTGGCACTGGATTACCACCAAGACGTGTTTTAACTTGTTCAACAGCACGGAAGAAGTTCGCACCAGTACGGTCCATTTTGTTCACGAATGCAATACGTGGAACTTTATATTTATTTGCTTGACGCCATACAGTTTCAGACTGAGGTTGTACACCACCTACAGCACAGTAAACCATGCATGCACCGTCAAGAACACGCATAGAACGTTCAACTTCAATAGTGAAGTCTACGTGTCCTGGGGTATCAATTACGTTAATACGGTGCTGTTCGAATTGGTTACCCATCCCTTTCCAGAAGCATGTTACTGCCGCTGAGGTAATAGTAATACCACGTTCTTGCTCTTGTTCCATCCAGTCTGTAGTTGCAGAACCTTCGTGAGTTTCACCAAGTTTGTGACTCTCACCTGTGTAGAACAAAATACGTTCTGAAGTGGTAGTTTTACCAGCATCAATGTGCGCAGAGATACCAATGTTACGATAACGAGAAATTGGGGTTTGACGAGCCATGATTTCTAGCATTCCTAAATTTTGTTGTTTAAAACAGGACGCTTTAAGCTGCATAGCAACTTAAAGCGATTCGATGACAAAACAGTGACAACTGATTTGTCACCCTCCTGAATAGGGGCTGTTTTATCCGCTTAGAAACGGTAATGAGAGAAGGCTTTGTTGGCTTCAGCCATACGATGCACATCTTCACGTTTTTTGATCGCTGCGCCTTTACCTTCAGCTGCATCAAGCAACTCACCAGCAAGACGTAAAGCCATAGTTTTTTCAGAACGCTTAGCAGCAGCATCTACTAACCAACGCATAGCCAAGGCAGTACGACGGGATGGGCGTACTTCCATAGGCACTTGGTATGTAGCACCACCAACACGGCGTGCTTTTACTTCGACCATAGGACGAACTTTTTCAAGAGTAGTCTCGAAAAATTCAACTGGGTCTACTTTAGATTTTTCTTGAACGCGGTCTAAAGCACCGTAAACGATACTTTCAGCAATAGATTTTTTACCATCTTGCATTACGTGGTTCATGAATTTAGCGATTGTTTGGCTGCTGAACTTAGGATCCGGAAGGATTTCACGGGCAGCAACTACGCGACGTCTTGGCATTTTAATACACCTAATAAATATGACACTTCAGGTTACTCCAGCAGGTGCACAAAGTGTCATGTGCTTTCGCTGGCCTTACTATACGTCGCTTGGAATTTTCACAAAAAATGCAGAAATCAGACAAGCGAGACGATAAAGGATTGCAGTTCTAACGAACTAAGAAGTTAATCTTTTCAGATTATTTCTTAGGACGTTTAGCACCGTATTTAGAACGAGACTGGTTACGATCTTTAACACCAGCACAGTCTAAAGAACCACGAACGGTATGGTAACGTACACCCGGTAAATCTTTAACACGACCACCACGGATAAGAACAACACTGTGCTCTTGTAGGTTATGGCCTTCACCACCGATGTAGCTAGAAACTTCGAAACCTGAAGTTAAGCGAACACGGCAAACTTTACGCATTGCTGAGTTAGGTTTTTTAGGTGTAGTTGTGTAAACACGTGTACAAACACCACGACGTTGTGGACAAGCCTTCAACGCAGGAACTTTAGATTTTTCAACTAAAGTTGTACGACCCTTACGGATCAACTGATTTGTTGTTGCCATTTGGCAATTCTCCCGTTAATAAAAAGCCCCAAAAAATACTACTTTTTGAGGGCATGCAATTGTAAGCGAAGACTTAAAATTGGTCAACAATATACGATCATCGAAAACATTTATTCATCGTGATTTGCGCAATTTTTCACCCACAAATAAATAGTTTATTTTTCAGAAGAATCTGCTGATTTTTTTGTAACTTTATCTACGGCTGCTGTTTTGGCTTTACGCGGCTTAGTTTTGGGTGCAGCTTTTTCCACTGGGACATCCTCCTGCTGTACAGATTCCAACACATCAAACTCATCTTTTTCAGCTAAAGTAGGTTTTTGCGCAGCCCCGGGTGCATGAGGCTCAACAACTTTCTCCGCAAGTGCCTCCAAACCTTCTGAGACTTTTTGTTCCTGCTCTACTTCCACTTCGGCTGCATCAGAGTTTTTAACTTGTGCTTTTTTGATGACTTTTACTGCGCGGATACTCTCATGACCTGCAACATCTATGGTCTGATCTAGTACCGGCTCAGCCAAATCAATATCTTTCGCCTTAATACCTTCTAGTAATTTAGGTGTTGCTTGAGCAAGCAACTCAAGAGAACGCTCATAGGCATGTAAAGGTGACAAGCTAATATCCTGATGCTGCAAAATATATTGGCGCGCATTAGAAAAGACTTGCTGTGCCTTCTGATTCACTTCATCCACTAAACGGCGACTATACACTACACTTACACCAACACTCGCCACAGGAGATAATCGTGATAGCTGATTTAACAATGAAACTTTTGGCATTTGATTGAGCCATGCCCACTTAAACTGACCATTTTCATCTAGTACATATTTTTTCAATGCTGCTGCATCAGTATCTGAACCCACCAATTGCTGCAATTGATGTAAATCACTATTTTGTAGCGTACTACTCAGAGCTTTTATTGCCATAAGCAAAGTTTGTTTTTCTGCAATTAAACTCAAGTCGACCTGTTTAAAAATAAACTGAACAATATCTTGGTCACTTTCTTTGCTTAAGTCGAAACCATAAGAACGTCCAACTTGATAAATCACTCGCAGAGTCATAATCAGTGAAGCAGGGATATCAATACTTGAACCAATGACACCTGTCGCACCTGTTAAAGCCCCTTGAATCGAAGCAATCCATTTATTTTGCTCACCCAGAGCCTGACTAATACGACGCGAACGATCGACATCTTGTGTCAACTCTTCTAAATCACGTACCCCAGCTTCATCCAGTACAGCATCTACAGATGAAATATCCGAACTAAAATGATTAAGTCGATCAAATAAATAATCAGAAATTTTGTCACTAAATTGAGGAGCAACAAAATTAGCCACATTATTTACAGTATTAAAATGTCGACCGAATAATTGTCTAGAAACATTTGGAACGTGTTCACGTAAGATTTGCTGAGGATTATCATATTTTTTTACATCAAATACGCCCGCTTGCCTTGACTGCCCCTCCAAGGTTTGACCATTTTTTTGAGGTTGAATGACCTTAGTTACGGATTCGGGTGCGACATGATTAATGATGGACACCCCAGTAGAACTGAACTTTTTAGCCACTCCAAAGGCGTTTGAGAGTAGACCTGCCGTTGGTTTATTATTCGTTTTCACCATTCCCTACCTCATTAAAACTATTCTTGAAATTATTGATAAATACTAGGTGTAGTCAAACTTTATCACAACTTGAATATGTATCTTTAAGTTAAGTTTTTTGCTGCAAAGTTGCAAATTAGCTCAGTCAACAATAGGCATAGGATTTGCCATAAGAATTCAAAAAGCTTTCTGCTATCATTATTCCAATCAAATTATATGAGTTCGCCTATTTAGAAAGTTTCCTTCGTATACTTTCTATAGCTTGCTCACACACTACCTATAAAGGATCTGTAGATGAAACGTGTTGTAATCACTGGTATGGGCATCAACTCATGCATTGGTAATACATTAGAAGATGTCACTCATTCTTTGCAAAACGGGATTTCTGGAACACGTTTCAACCCAAGTTATGCTGAACTTAATTTTAAAAGTCATGTCAGTGCGGCTGCAGAACAAAACTTTGACGGTATTGACCGCCGTTTAAAACGCTTTATGGGCGTATGCGCAATGTATGCATACAACTCAGCTTTGGCTGCGGTAGAAAATGCAGGCTTAACAGCAGAACAAATCGGTGGTAATCCACGTTACGGTATTGCGGGTGGGTCAGGTGGTGGTTCAACTGCATCTGTTGTTGAAATGAAAGAACTTCTAGACACCAAAGGTGCACGTAAAGTTGGTCCATTCTTTGTACCACGTAATATGACCAACACCATTACTGCAAACGTGGGTGTTGCATTTAAAATGCAAGGTATTGCACACACCATTACTAGCGCATGTGCAACATCTGCAGATGCCATTGGTTATGCATACAATTTGATTCAATTAGGCAAACAAGACTTAATGCTTGCCGGTGGTGGTGAAGAAGACCATTGGTCACAAAGTCTTTTATTTGATGCAATGGGCGCACTTTGTTCAAAATATAACGACACTCCAGAGACTGCTTCACGCCCTTACTCTGCTGACCGTGACGGTTTCGTGATCGCTGGCGGCGGTGGCTTCGTTGTACTAGAGTCACTTGAACATGCTCAAGCACGTGGTGCAAACATTTTGGCTGAAGTTGTCGGCTATGCAGCAAATTCTGACGGCGCTGACATGGTTGCACCATCGGGCGAAGGTGCGACGCGTTGTATCCTTATGGCTTTAGAAGAAGCTAAACAACATGGTGTAGATACCATCGACTATGTTAATACACACGGTACATCTACTCCGGCAGGCGATGTCACTGAACTTAAAGCGATGGAGCGTGCTTTCGGTGAAGGGCAAGTTCCTCCGCTCAGCTCGACCAAATCGATGACCGGTCACAGTCTGGGTGCTGCAGGTGTACAAGAAGCGATTTACTCTATTTTAATGATGCAAAATGACTTTATAGCACCAAATATCAACGTGACTGAACTTGACGAAGGTGCAAAACCTTTTGATATCGTACTTGAAAAACGTGATGCAAAATTGAATACTGTGATGAGTAACAGTTTTGGTTTTGGCGGTGTAAACGCTTGCCTCGTTTTCAAAAAATGGGAAGCATAATATAAAGTTTGCTGCTTTGGCGCTTCGGTGCCAAAGCACATACCCACCGCCCTTTTAAGGGTTAATATATGGATGCTCCATCAGATGCTTTCCTCTGGGTAAAAGCATTGCATATCATCGCAGTTGTTTGCTGGTTCGCAGCGCTATTCTATCTCCCTCGCCTTTATGTCTACCATGCTATGAGTGATGATGCTACGAGTCATCAGCGCTTTCAAATCATGGAACGTAAGCTATACCGCGGCATTATGTGGCCCGCTATGATTGCTACACTGATCACGGCGCACTTCCTCGTCGATTGGGGCGATGCAACACGACACTACCATGAAGCGCTTTGGTTCTATTTAAAAGTTGGATTGGTTGGACTATTGGTGATTTATCATTTTGTTTGTGGTTATTACCGTAAAAAGCTTATCGAAAATGCACATTATAAGTCGCATAAATTCTGGCGTTATTTTAATGAAATGCCCACTTTGATTTTATTTGCGGTTGTCATTTTAGTTGTAGTGAAGCCAAGCTTCTAAACGACTGTAAAAAAAGCCCCTACTCATTGGGGCTTTTTTATTTCTATATCAAAATGTTTATATACAAAAACTACAACTGCACACAGCTATCTAAAATATTCCAATTGTGTGCTCTAAATTGCTCACGCGGATACGGCACTTCAGCACACAACACCCCCTCTTTCTTAAAGAAACGTCGACCGTGGCTATTTTGATTCAACTGCATTAAATCAGTCGCACCCTGATTCAACAAATTAAAAATCATAATTCGATCATTCAAAATGTGCCCCGCAAGTACATAGCGCTCCCAAGGCACCCACTCTATATTGGACAAAGTATTGCCCAAATAGTTTTTGATATGCCAAGATGAATACTGTCCCTGTTTTTGACCAGCCTGCATCCTAAACGAATCATAAGAAAGCTCAGATAGCTGTGCCGCCTCTTCATATTGCTTAAACAATTGATTTGCAGTTTGATTTGGCAAATACAACCAATACATCAACGAGGTATTCCAGTCCGATAATTGCTGCACCTGCTTCAACACCGCATATACGCCATAGGCTTCCAATTGCGCTGCTGAGCGCAAACTTAACTGACTGGCACTTAAAGGCTCTAAATAAACAACTTGTCCAGTCTTTAATTGCTCATTACGTATAATTCGAACATAACGTGCCAGCCAGCTTTGAATCAGCATCCTTTCAACCAATGAGATCGGGCGCTCAAGCATCTGCTGCAATCTTTGATATTCAGCCATATATGCATCCAGCTTATCCTCTTTATTTAACGCAATATTGATCTGATAAAGGATCGCCAACTGATTTAAATACTTAAAGTCTGGATATGCGGAATTGCTCGGCATACTTAAACTGCGGTATTGGTCTGCATGCTGCAACCATGTGTTAAAGCGCTGCAACGGCACCTTTTCTTGCTGTATCAGCGCACCGAGCACCTGATGATGCTCAACAACAAATGCGCTAGCTGCCTTAGGATCATCGACCAGCAATTGCTGAAACTCCGCAACTAAATTCATCTGTTCTTCTGACCACTTTTCACGTGTTAGCTTCGCATTCAATGGCTGGCCCAATACATTCTGATGCTCTTGCCCCAACAAACTAAATGCCCAATCTTGATGATAACGATAGCGCCCAACATTCAATGCCGAAAACCGATCTGCGGCATTCAGCCCAAGCAAGTTAAAATACGGCTCTTGTGTGTAATTTGAATGATAAGAAATTTCAGACTGCTGCCACTTGAGCACCCGAGGATCAATACGCTCATCCCACCGCAACCAAAGACAAAAACACACAACAACTGCAAGCAACAGCAAGAAAATAAAGATGATTTTTTGTTTCATTGATTTCTTATTTTGAATTATTTCAGCCGCATTATATTCAACTTCACCATTCACGCATACAAAAAAAAGCCATCACAAGATGGCTTTTTTTACTTTAAACACAAATATTTATGCAGGAATACGAAGCACCTGACCTGGGAAAATGTCATCGGCATTTTTTAGCAAAGGACGGTTTGCTTCAAAAATTTTATTGTATTGATTTGCATCACCATAAAATTCTTTAGAAATCTTAGAAAGATTATCGCCTGATTTAACTGTATAAAATTTACTTTCTGGTTCTGGCGTTGCTACAGTCAACTGATCATCCACTTGCGCCACATGATCAATATTCCCTACCGCCAAGATAATCTTTTCACGATCTGCTTGGCTTTGCACCTGACCTTTCACTGTTGCTAGATCTGAAGTCCCGTTATAACTCACAGACAAGCCAGTTACAGGTAAGCCCAGTGCTTTGATATGACCCAATAACTTATTGGCAATTTCTTGTGCAGATGGTTCAGAAGGTGTTGCTGGCGCTGCCTGAGGTTCTGCAGGCGCTGTATTTTTTTTACCAATTCCTTTTACAAAATCAAAAAGACCCATGTTTTTCTCCGTTGTTTTTACTGTTTTAAATAATTTAACTATTGTTCAAACTCTATTTTTATAGCTAAAAAATAACCGCTTTTGAGTTGTTGTTGGTGACAGAAACGTAAGCTAATGTAAAAACAAAATATTCAGCATAAAAAAAGCCACCGAATGGTGGCTTTTTAAATCAGCATCGCTGAAATCTAAAATTAACCTAGTTTCTTAGAAACATAGTCAATTGCAGATTGTACAGTAGTGATTTCGTTTGAATCTTCATCAGGAATAGTGATGTCGAAATCGTTTTCGAAAGACATAACTAATTCAACTAGGTCTAGAGAGTCTGCACCTAAGTCATCCATGAAAGAAGCTTCGTTTTTGATCTCGTCTGCTTTAAGACCAAGTTGTTCAGCTACTGCTTGTTTTACGCGTTGTTCGATATCGCTCACAGGAATTCTCCTCATTGCTTGTGGCGTTTTTAATGCCGTTAGTTTAATTG
This sequence comes from Acinetobacter sp. YH01009, assembly GCF_013420765.1. Taxonomy (NCBI): domain Bacteria; kingdom Pseudomonadati; phylum Pseudomonadota; class Gammaproteobacteria; order Moraxellales; family Moraxellaceae; genus Acinetobacter; species Acinetobacter sp. YH01009. Next base: position 68,785 of record NZ_VOYE01000012.1, read on the forward strand.
AATCTAAATCGTTTTGAAAGTTTATACTTGAGCGCTTAGCTCATGTATAAACCACCATTTACATGTAATACAGTTCCGGTAATGTAACTTGCCTTTTCAGAAGCAAGAAAACTTACGGCATTTGCGATATCTTGCGGCTCACCTAAACGGTTTAAAGCCACTTGATCACTCATCTTTTTACGAATTTCTTCGCTTAACTGTTCTGTCATTTCTGTTGCAATAAAGCCCGGAGCCACTGCATTTACAGTGATTTGGCGGCTTCCCATCTCTTTTGCAAGGCTGCGACCAAAGGCCTCAATCCCTGCTTTTGCAGCAGAATAGTTTGCTTGTCCTGGGTTAGCAAAATGTGCAACCACAGAACTAATATTAATAATTCGGCCAAAACGTGCTTTGGTCATGCCCTTTAAAACACGTTTAGAAAGTCGATAAACGGCTTTCAAATGAATGTTGAGAATGTCATCCCAATCATCTTCTGACATACGAAGTAACAAATTATCTTTGGTAATACCCGCATTGTTCACTAAAACCAATACAGAACCAAAGTTTTGCTCAATGTCTGATACCAATGCATCAATTGCAGTTGCATCACGTACATCTAGAACTTTACCCGCACCATTTTCAGCAAAAGCAGCAGATAATTTTTCCGCACCCGCTTCTGAAGTTGCAGTACCTACAACAAAATAACCGTCTTGAATCAATTGCTGAGCGATGGCTGCTCCAATCCCTCGGCTCGCACCTGTTACTAAAGCAACTTTGCGTTCTTGTGTCATGCAATTTTCCCTTCTGCCACTAAAATGGCATTCAGTGCATCTTCCATACGACCTTTCGTGTCGAGTGGGAATGCTTTTTCAATATTTGGCAAACGTTTTGCGAGATTCGCAAGGACATTACCCGGACCACATTCAGCAATGTACTGAATACCTTGGTCTTGCAAATACTGCATGGTCTTTGTCCACTGTACAGATTGGTATAACTGTGCAGTTAACGCCTGACGTAATTGCGCTACATCAGTCGCGATTTCAGCGCCTACATTTTGTATTACAGGTATAGTAGGCAGCTCAATGGCAGTTTGTTCCAATGCTGTCGCAAACTGTTCAGCAGCAGGTTTCATCAATGCACAATGCGATGGCACAGAAACCGGAAGTGCGATTGCCTTACCGCCATTTTCTTTAGCAGCAGCCATAACCGCTTCAACCATGGCTTTATCGCCAGCAATGACAACTTGACCTTGTGCATTGTAGTTTGCAGCATCTACTGAACCTGGGCCTTCTGCTTGAGCACAAAGTTCAATGACTTTGGCATCATCTAGACCCAAAATTGCCGCCATTGCACCTTGACCTTCAGGTACAGCACTTTGCATTAACTGACCACGTAGGTTCACCAGTTTAACGGCATCACCTAGGCTCATCGCACCTGCAGCAACCAAGGCGCTGTATTCACCTAATGAGTGACCTGCAAGGTATTTCGGTGCAACACCACCTAACTCCAACCACACACGCCATAAAGCAATACTGGCCGTCAGTAGTACAGGTTGAGTAAATTCTGTTTGGTTTAACCCTTCACCACTTTGCGCAATCTGCCAAAGATCAAAGCCAACTGCTTCTGATGCTTCTGCAAATGTTGCTTGCACACTACTAAACTGTTCTGCAAGTTCAGCGAGCATGCCGACTTTCTGTGACCCTTGACCTGGGAACACGAATGCAGTTTTAGTAGCTTGAGCTGCTTGCTCGAGTTGTTTAGCAGACATAAAAAAATCCTTTATCAAGACTGGTGAATTTATGCTATTTGGACATTTATTCAACACAATCCCATGTAAGCTTGTTTCAGGGACGGAAATTTAACACTTAATTTTTGTCTTGGTAATTGCCAAATGCAACAAAAAATCGGTACAAAAAAAGGGAGCTTAACGCTCCCATTTTTTCTACTAAGCTTGACGCTTAATACATCACCAATTATTCAGCAGATGCTTTAGCGAATAATTGACGACCACGGTAGATACCATCTTTAGATACGTGGTGACGACGGTGAGTCTCGCCAGTAGCTTGGTCTACAGTTAATGCATTCTCGGTTAAAGCGTCATGTGAACGGCGCATGTCACGGCGAGAGCGACTTTTACGGTTTTGCTGAACGGCCATGATGGCTCCTTACAAAGATCGAAAAAATGGATCAGAACAAATTCGATTGTCTTATACTCAAGAGTATAACACAAAAATTAGTTAAGTTTACCCTTCAAACCTGCCAAAACATCAAACGGGTTGTCCCGCTTTTCTTCAACAAGCTCTTCAGCGGCAGGTTGATGCTTATGTTCACAAGCGTCGTGCTTAGGTGACAAAGGCATCAACAATAACAATTCATCCTCTATCAGTGAGAGTAAATCAGCAGTCGCAGGTGCATCATATGAACCTTTGGTTGTTGCTTCACTTTCACCTAAAACGATGAAATCAGCATCCTCATCCAAGCGCTCTATCAGTGACTCGTCATCTACAAGAGCTAGATGAAAACTTAAAACAAGTGGAATCTCAACAGTATCCAGACAACGCTGGCATTCCATTGGAACATTTGTTTCAACATGACCATCTAGCCATACAATGCGATGATAAGCATCCATTGATAGCTTACAGTCTATGTTAATCAATTGATCATCAATTGATCCAACAGCTTCACGAGCAATACGAACAAAGCGAGATAATGGCAGTGTTCCTGACCATTTAAAGCCCTGTTCAGCCCATTTAAACGGCTCAATCTGTGCCGGAAAGGTATTTGCTGACATAATTAAGGCGGCAATTCTACAAATTCATCAGTACTCTGTCAAAGATTAAGATACAATTTTGTACTTATTTAGACAGACCATTTGGGTAACTTAAGTTATGCATCTGTTGCAGCCGCAAACAGAAGTGAATGTTTCATCACTTATGAGCACAATTTCAACGCTTGATTCTGACATTTCAACCGACCAAGTGCAACTCTCGGCTTGGGAGAAACTTTCCACAGAAACAGAACACGTCGAATGGCTCATCTTACACTTTAATCATTGGTTTTCCCACCTGAATGTGAGCTTAGTGAAAGGTGACTTTGAGCCCGAATACTTTCCTGCTGATTCAAACGGCCCTGCCCGTATTCAATTTGCTCATGGTTATTTCAATAGCGCCTTGCATGAAATTAGTCATTGGACTATTGCTGGTGATCAACGTCGTTTACTTCCCGATTTAGGCTATTGGTATGCACCTGATGGTCGTAGTAAAGAGCAACAAGCCCTCTTTGAACAGGTAGAAATTAAGCCGCAAGCGATCGAATGGTTATTTGCCAAAGCCTTTGGACGTAAATTTCGTGTCTCACTTGATAACCTTACTGGTGAAGGCGGTGATGGCAGTAGCTTTAAAGATAATGTCTATGCACAATTACAGGCTTATTTTAAGGGCGAAGCCAAACTTCCACGCGATGCTTGGCGCTTTATCCAATGCATTTGCCACTGTACACGTGCTGGCAAAATGTTACAGGCGAATGAATTTCAACGTGAAATGCTTGATTAAATTATACAATTTGACTGCATTTCACATTGCACAAAGCAAATAGACCGCGACATAATGTCTAGAGCTTTTAATAATAAGAGGAAAACGACATGTTGCATTTAAGAATACATCCGGAAAATCCTCAGCCCCGTTTAATTACGCAAGCCGTTGAACGGATTCGTGCCGGCGATGTGGTGGTTTACCCTACAGATGCCGCCTATGCCATCGGTTGCCAAATTGGGAACAAAAATGCCATGGAACGCATTGCCCAAATTCGTCAGCTCGATGCTAAACATCAATATGCGATTATTTGTGCAGATTTATCTGACATTGCCACTTATGCCAAAGTCGATAATGCCATGTATCGTTTATTGAAAAATAACACCCCTGCGGTCACTACCTTTATTTTGCCTGCGACCAGTGAAGTTCCTCGCCGTTTAATGCATCCTAAAAAGAAAACCATTGGACTACGCATTCCGAGCAACCCGATTTGCCAATTATTACTCAAAGAACTCGGTGAGCCTTTATTAACATCGACCTTAATTTTACCTGGCCAAAAAGAACCGATTGATGATCCTTACGAAATTGAACTGCAAATCGGCAAACGAATAGATGTATTAATTGATGGCGGTTTAGGTACTTTAAATACCACTAGCGTTGTAAACCTTGCAGGTGAATACCCTGAAGTGATTCGCCGTGGTGTCGGTGATGTCAGTGCCTTTGAATAGCATGTACTGTTAAATACATGCTGTATCCGATCAGAGGCACAGCATGTAAAGGTCATCTGCTCAAAGCGCGGTTAAATTACCTTTCGATAAAGGAATCGACCTGATGACTTTATTTCAGATTTTACTCAAGCTCCAAAATGCGACAGACCTCAGTGTCTCCGAGCAAAGCAGTCTCAATCATTTTGCTATATATGCCACTGAGCCTTGGACTTTAGAATCCACGGCTCAACTAAGGGCAATAGATAAAAATTTAATTTTACCAACAGCGACAACACAGCCGCAGGCTTTTTCTTACTTTCTGCATGCATCAACGGTCAAATCACTATTTAAACACCGATCAAGTCAAAATCTCTGCTCGCAAGCGCAGTGCCAGCACATCATCGAATTTGCACTTGAAAAAAGATATGACTAACAGGCTCAAAGTCTTGATAGTTGGCTTTTGCTCAAGCGCGATAAAGCTGCATAAATTCTTTTAAATGAATTTTTTGTTGCCCTTGCTCATCAAAATTATTTGTATTGAGCCAAGCTGCATAAGCTTGAGACAACATTGGCCAATCCTGATCTAACATCGCAAACCAAGCGGTATCACGGTTACGACCTTTCACAATCACATGTTGACGAAACAACCCTTCAAATTGAAAGCCAAAACGCAAAGCAGCGTTTTTCGAAGGCGTGTTCAAGTCATCACACTTCCACTCCACCCGTCTATATCCCGCTGAAAAGCATGCTTTTAACAATAGATAAATGGTTTCTGTTGCGGCGGTTGATCGCTTCATTAAACTTGAAAAAAAGACATTGCCAATTTCGATGACAGCATGTGCTGGGCGTACATTGAGCAATCCAATCCACCCTACAATGGCATCACCGACCTCAATGACATAATGCATCGAACCGGTAAAATGAAAGGATTGCTGAAAATAATCACGCAATTGCTGCATGCTTTGAATTTGAGAATAAGGCAAATACGTCCAACAGCGTTCATCAGGTTCTTGTTGTACTGTCTGCCATAGCCGCTGTAAAAGACTATCATCAAGCTGATCGGGTAGCATCGGAATAAGCCGAACAGATTGCCCCACTTCGGTTTTACATCTGAACTGGCAAGGTTCAAAATGCTCCAACGTCATCCCTACGGCCTGACCCCATTGATTATATTGTTGTGGCATAGCTAATATTCTTTTAGTCATTTCATTCAATTCATTTCATGCTGGACGCCCATCACCCAGATATCACAGCTTAAATGAGTTCATGGATTGATGAGTGTATTTTTTACAATTAACACAAGATGTGATCGATATCACAGCTTTAAAATTTTACATGTGTATAAATAAAGACTATTCCCTATAAATTTTAAGTTTTTTACCCAATTCAACCGTTCAGTAATTTCTTTAAACGCATTTTTCCATTACACTATTCCCTATAACTTTTGTGCTTTTACTTTCGATGTGAGATCGAAGCGAAAGCTGTCTGCATGCCTTTGAAAATTCGCGTGGCCTATAATTGCAATGAACCAAACTGTCCATAATTCTATGGAAGATGCTCCACACATTCGTGTTTTGGATGAGTGGCAAGAAGCTATTCCAGAAGATTTGTACATTCCACCCGCTGCATTTGAAATTCTATTAAAGCATTTCGAAGGACCACTCGACTTTCTGATTTACCTGATTCAAAAAAATGGCTTCGACTTATTACAAGTCGATATTGCCCCGATTGCATCCCAATATTTGTCCTATATGGATGCAATGAAATCTCTAGATATTGAATTAACCGCAGACTATATGGTGATGGCAGCCCTATTGGCCGATTTAAAATCGCGTCTATTATTGCCAAAACCTAAATCGACCGCAGCACATGAACAAGATCCTAAACAAGAATTGATTGACCGTTTAGAAACCTATTTGCGCATCAAACAAGCTGCGGAAAGATTAGGTCAAATGTCGGTATTGGATCGAGATACTTTCGATACCAATGTCAGTTTAGGAACTATTGTCGAAACCAATGATGGCTATGACATTCAATTACTTCGTGATGCCATACTCTGTGTTTTTAATCGACCAGAACCAGTTACCCACCAAATTTTGCAAGAGCCTGTCTTACTCGAAGAACGTATTGCTTATATTGAAACTAAGCTTGAGTCAGGTGAAGTATTAGACTTTGCGGACTTACTCAAACCAAGCCAAGGCCGCATGGGTGTTGTCGTGACATTTATGGCCGTATTGGAACTGACACGCCAACAAAAAGTTCAAATTGTCGCATCAGGTGTAGAAGCACCGCTTGCAATTCAGGGAGCACGTGCATGAACACTGAACTTAAACAAATGACTGCGGTGACTTCAGAAGATAATCTGCATGAAATTTTGATGCAGCTTGAAGCCATTATTTTTGCCAGTGAAGCGGCAGTGAGTATTGCCCGTTTAAAAGAGGCTTTCCAAGACCGTTTCAGTAAAACTGAATTACGCCAATATTTGCAGCAACTTTCAATGCTGCAACACGGCAGATCAATTGAACTTGTTGAAACCGCTCAAGGTTTCCGTTTTCAAGTACGTGCAAAATATCGTAATATTATTGCACAGACCTGGCCTGAACGACCAACTCGTTTATCGCCATCCTTGCTCGAAACTCTTTCTGTCATTGCTTACCATCAACCGGTAACCCGCGCAGATATTGAGCAAATCCGTGGGGTGACCAACAATAGTCAAATTTTACGTACGTTATTTGACTGGAACTGGATTAAAGAATCTGGTTTTCGTGAACTCCCAGGACGACCCGCGTTGTTAGTTACAACGCCTCAATTTTTAAATGCTTTTGGTCTAACCTCTTTGGGCCAATTGCCTCCCCTGCAGGATGCCAAGGAAGCTTTTATGGCCCTCGATGCGAATGCACCGAAGTCATAAATAGGTGAACTGTTGATGATAATTTCTAAGGTTATGCTGTCATGAGTGAAAAATTGCAAAAGGTGCTCGCACGCGTTGGTTTGGGTTCTCGCCGTTATATGGAAGAAGTCATTGCCGCTGGTCGTGTGAGCGTAAATGGGCAAGTTGCCCAAGTGGGTGAACGTATTGAACCGGGTGATGAGCTTCGCATCGATGGTCGTAAAGTTCAGTTCCAAATTGAAGACGAAATTCGTCGCCGTGTGTTGATTTACTATAAACCAGAAGGCGAAATTTGTTCACGCAATGACCCTGAAAACCGTCCAACGGTATTTGAACAATTACCTCAAATTACCGGTGATCGCTGGGTAATGGTAGGTCGTCTAGATATCAACTCTACAGGTCTATTGCTGTTCACAAATGATGGTGAACTGGCGAACCGTTTAATGCACCCTTCTAGCGAAATCGAACGTGAATATGCCGTTCGTGTCATGGGTGAAGTCACTCCTCAGTTAAAAAACAACATGTTACAAGGCGTTGTTTTAGATGATGGCCCTGCAAAATTTGAGTCATTCTCTGAAATTGGTGGTGACGGTATTAACCGTTGGTATCAAGTGGTCGTAAAAGAAGGTCGTAACCGCGAAGTTCGTCGTATTTTCGAATCTCAAGGCTTAAAAGTGAGCCGTCTTTTACGTACACGTTATGGTTCAGTAATTCTGCCACGCGAACTACGTACTGGTCGCTGGATCGAGCTAGATAAACAAGATATCGACAACTTAACCAAGTCCGTTGAGCTTAAACCACGTCAAGGTACTGGCCTGTTTGGTATGGCGAAACGTCGTACTGAACGTATGCAAGATAAACCAATGGCAGCACGTCGTGGTGGTTACTTACGCCAACAACGTCGTGACAGTGACGAAAACCAGCCACAACAAAGCAATGGTTATCAAGACAACCGTGGCGAACGTCGTACTGGTCGTACTGAAGGTGTTTTCCAAGGCAATGGATTTAACCGTTCAGAGCGTCGCAACGAAGGGTTCAACAATAACCGTAATGATCGCAACAGTGAAAACTTCGGTAACCGTGAACGTCGTAACGACAATTTTGGCAATCGTGAGCGTCGTAATGACTCTGTGCCAAGTCGCGCATTTAGCGGAAACAACAAAGGCTTTAAGAAATTTTAATTTCTTAAGTATAAAAAAACCGCTCATTTGAGCGGTTTTTTTTATGATTACTAAGCAAATTGTTCAGTGGTTTGTGGAATCGCACTCAGCAAACGCTTGGTATATTCATGCTGCGGCGATCTATACAACTCATCCGAGTTTGCAATTTCAACGATATCACCATGGTTCATCACCATGATTTGGTCAGAAATATATTTCACTACAGATAAATCATGTGAAATAAAGATATAGCTCAAACCAAACTCATCTTGTAAGTCTTGCAATAAATTCAGAACTTGGGCTTGAACCGAAACATCTAATGCAGAGACAGACTCATCACAGATCAAAATTTCTGGCTTTAAGGTCAAGCATCGTGCAATGGCAATACGTTGACGCTGACCACCAGAAAACTCATGTGGATAGCGATAAAATGCTTGTGCAGGCAAACTGACACGTTCAAGTAAATCAAACGCCATTTGCTCTCGTTCTGCATCATCCTTCCCAATCTGATGCACTTGCATCGGCTCCATCAGAATTTGACCCACAGTAAAACGTGGATTAAGTGAAGCATATGGGTTTTGGAAAATGATCTGTATTTTGCGCTGATATTGGGTAAATTCTTTTTCGCTCATCGCCAAAATATCATGACCTTCAAACAGCGCCTGACCACCTGTCGCTTCCTGTAGACGCATCAGTAAAAGGCCGATTGTAGTTTTACCTGAGCCAGATTCTCCAACCAACCCGAGCGTTTTACCTTTCGCCAGTTGAAACGAGACACCTTTGACCGCCTGATACTCATCCTTACCAAATAAACCCTTGCGACTATAAAACGATTTTTTTAAGTCTTTGACATCTAAAATAATCTGTTCATTACCCGTAAGACCACGCGTTCGTTGTCTACGGGTTTCCTCAGATAAATGCACATCCTCAATCAGCTCATCACCATTTTGACGCATAAAATCACTGATCATCGGTAATTTATAAGGACGCTCTGACATCTGTGGACGACACTTAAGCAAAGCTCGAGTGTAGATATCTTTAGGATGATCCAGCACTTCATTGACCAAGCCTTGTTCACGGATTTCTCCATGACGCATGACAATCACCTGATCGGCAATTTCGCTTACCAATGCTAAATCATGCGTAATGAATAGCATCGACATCTCACGTTTCTTTTGCAAGGCTTCAAGTAAATCTAAAATTTGCTTTTGAATCGTCACATCAAGTGCCGTGGTTGGCTCATCGGCAATCAATAACTTCGGCTCACATGCAATCGCCATAGCAATCATGACCCGCTGTTGTTGGCCACCTGACATTTGGCTAGGATAGGCATCAATTTTCGTTTCAGGAGAAGGAATACCCACTTCCTTCAATAATTCCAAAGTCCGTGCTCTTGCCTGCTTACGTCCCATACCTAGATGAAGTCGTAATACTTCGGCAATTTGATCACCCACCGTAAAGACTGGATTGAGTGACGACATCGGTTCCTGAAAAATCATCGCAATATCTTTACCACAGATATTACGCATTTCTCTTGGAGATAGACTCAGTAAATCCTGCCCTTCAAAAACTATTTTACTGCTTGCATCTATACGGCTTTGATCACGTGGTAACAGCCCCATGGTTGCCAACGAAGTCACCGACTTGCCACTGCCAGATTCTCCCACAAGCGCCACAGTTGTATTGGCAGGAATGTCAAAAGATATTCCTTTGACCGTTTCGATATAGCTTTTATCTTCGGCTTTAAAGCTCACTTTCAGGTTTTGAACACTGAGGAGCGTTGGTTTAACAGTTTGATTTTGTTCCGTCATCCTTTACTCCTCCTTATTTCAATTTTGGATCTAATGCATCACGCAGTGCATCAGTAAACATCGAAAATGCCGTAACTAAAACCGCCATTGCTACAGATGCTGCGATAAGCTGCCACCATTTACCTAAAATCAATTCACTTTGTGCTTCATTAAGCATGCTACCCCATGACACAACCCCAACAGGAACACCAAATCCCAAGAAGCTCAAAATCACTTCTGACTTAATAAAGGCCACCACTAAAATCGAGATTTGCACCAATGCAATATGACTGACGTTCGGAAAGATATGCACAAAGATGCGTCGGAAATGACTCACCCCTATCGCTTTGGCAGCGAGCACATATTCACGCGAAGTATGTTTCATATACTCTGCACGAATCAGACGATACACCCCCGTCCACCCAGTAAGTCCTAGAATGAGGACAATCGATAAGATCCCCTTTTGTTGTAGTACAGCAGCAATCGCAAGAACCAAGAGCAAATACGGAATCGAGGTAAAAATGTTATAGAACCAATTTAAAATGTCATCGACCCAACCACCAAAGTAGCCAGAAATTGCCCCTAAAATTGTCCCGATCACGACAGCAAGTAATGCAGCTACCACACCAACAATAATAGATGTTTCAGCGCCTTTAATGGTTTTTTGCAGGACATCCTGCCCCCATTTATCCGCACCAAACGGTAAAGTTTGTTTTAGCTCACTTTGTTGATCTAACAAATGACCACCCAATTGCTGATCAATCGCCTTCATATCTTCTGCTAGTGGATCGACAACGCCATAGTAGTCAATTGCATTGGCACCACCTTGCTCAGTCGCAATCTCTGCATTCAGTTCAGCAATTACATCTTTTAAAGGATCAACAGGATTTTCAGGCAATGCCATATCTTCTGCTGATGCTTTGGTTTTGGCTGTTTCATTGAGTTCCGCCCCAATAAAACTTGGAGGTGCATAACTAACTGCCACTTCTTTATTCCAATTGGATGCAACCACGCCTGTCATCGACAATAGCAACACCACGAAATAGCACAGTACAACGAACAACGACACCATCGCTAATTTATCGGCCTTTAGGCGTCGCATCGCCAACTTCCACAAGCCAGTCGATGCAGGTGTTGATGCCGTTGCTTTGGTCTTATTGAATATTCCTAGCATAGGCCACCTACTTCAACTGAACGCGAGGATCGACAAGTTTATAAATCAAATCCGCGATTAAGTTAAAAATCATTGTAGCCGCTGCAACGTAGACTGTAATCGCCTTAATGACAGGGAAGTCACTGCGTTCAACAGCAATAATGACTTCACGACCAATACCCGGAATACCAAAGAATCGTTCAATCAGGAAAGCGCCTATCAGCAGTGCCGGTAGACTCGACATGACATCGGTAATAATTGGAATTGAGGCGTTACGCAGTACATGTACACCTAAAATACGGCTTTCACCCACACCTTTTGCGCGCGCAGTTCGAACATAGTCTTGATTGACTTCATCCAATACAAAACTGCGGTATAAGCGCAAAGTTGGCGCAATACTTACCACCAACATAATTAAGATAGGCAATAAACCGTATTTAAATAAGTTTTCGCTAAAGTGATCACTCCAGCCTTGAACCGGAAACCAACTCAACTGATATGCAAAAACATATTGAAAAACAATAATATAAACCAAAATACTGATCGACATACCAATCGTACAAAGCATCATAATCATACGATCGGTTAATGTGCCACGAACTGAAGCCACAGCAAGTGCCAAACCAATTGAAATGATCGTTTGCAAAATAGTTAAAGGAATTAAAATCGTCAGTGATGGTCCTAGACGGGTCAAAATAATATCTGACACCGACTCACCTGTACTCCAACTCATTCCATAATCAAAAGTTAAAATCTGCTTAATGAAGATCCACAATTGGACATAGTAGGGTTGATCAACCCCCAACTGTTGACGGATGTTTTCAATTTGCTCTGGGTTCGACATTTTGCCTGCTAAAATATAAGCAGGGTCCCCACCTACCCAATTAAATAAGAAGAATATGAGCAGAACAACCCCCAACATCGTTGGGATCATCTGCCATATACGCCGTATGATATATGCCAGCATAAAGTTGTCCTTACTTCACTCGTTGTCCAGTAATTTCATCAAAGAAAGCTTTGTTATCAGGTTTACGACCTAAGAAATCATGTACCAATTTTTCTGCTTCATATTGACCACCTTGCGACAAGATCGTTTTACGGTAGCGTTGTCCCACTTCAGGGTTATTTAGGTTATCTCCGAAAGCAGACAACATATCGAGTGCCATCACTTCAGACCACATATAGCCATAATAGCCAACTTGGTAACCGCCCATGATATGGTTGAATTGTCCTGGGAATTCAGTGCTTGGGACATAGCCTAAAGCTGTCTCGCCTTCCATTTTCTTCCAGACATCTAAAGGTTTAACACTCAAAGCATCTGATGAGTGAAGTGCCATATCATATTTTGCATACAAGGCTTGACGTGCATAATGCAAACCACGTCCATAGCTATGAACTGCTTTTAATTTATTAATCAGTGCATCATCTACAGGTGGACACGCTGGATTACAGTAATTTGCGAGTGTAGATAAAGTTTCTTTACGACGCGCCCATTCTTCATACATTTGTGAAGGTGCTTCTACAAAGTCGCGCTCTACTGAAGTCCCCGATTGGGATGCATAGCGTGTATTGGACAAAATACCGTGTAAAGCATGACCAAACTCATGAACAAAGGTTTCAAGTTCATCACTATTTAGACCTTTACGGTTAAAATTAGTCACCAAAGCAGAAATTGGTTTACGCTTAGTCAAGGTACTACCACCTTTTACGCCCCAAACAGCCGCATGACCATACTTCCCTTCACGTGGGTATTTATCGATATATAAACCACCAAGCAACTCACCGGTCTTTTTATCTTTTACATCGTAATATTCAACTTCTGACTGCCAAACATCGACTTTCGCAGGCTTAAATTCAATGCCATAAAGGTCAGATGAAATGGCAAAAATCCATTCTTGAGATGCTTGGGTTGGGAAATAGTCACGCAATTTTTCTTGATCGATTTGATACTTTTCTTTGCGAAGTTTTTCACTCCAGTAACTCTCACTCCAGCGATTGATTTCAGCTTTTTCGAGTGGAATTTTCAGGCTTTTCGCTTTGAACTCACGTAAAGTCTCAACTTCTTTTTTCTCTAAAGGTGCCACCGTTTGATGAACATCGGCTAAGAACTTATTCACTGTTTCAGGGTCTTTTGCCATACGGTGTTGCAACACCCATTCGGCATAGCTTTTTTTGCCAAAGAGCTGCGCAATTTCATAACGTAAATCCATTGCTTGCTTTAACAATACTAAGTTTTTCTCAGTACCACGACGCGTGAATGCAGTTTGGTAACGCTTACGCGCATCATCGCTTTCTGCGAGTTCCATAAATGGACGGTATTCTGGGTATTCAAAACCGAGCAAATAATTGCCCTTTTCATTTTTCTTTAAGCCCGAAATATAGCTGTCTGGCAAGCCTTTCAACTCCGCCGGTGTAAACTCCAGTTTTTCTTTATTATCTCGTACATTACGCGCATATTCTTGTTCAATTTTTGCTAATTCATCAAAGATAGCTTTCAAACGAGCACGTTTTTCAGGTGTAAATTGTACCCCTGTATTTTCAAAACCATCCAAGATGTCTTGACGCATTTTTTTATCAATTTCGTCATTGGTTTTGAGTTTTTTAATTTGCTCATAAAGTTTTGGATTTTGATAAACCGAAGTTTGAAACTCCATAATTTTAATTTCACAATCTTCCGCAGCCTTACGTAAAACCTCATCAGGATCGACGTTGCTATATAGTCCGATTGGTCCATAAAAATCTTCAAATTTGGCAAAAATTTGATCCCACTCCGCCAAAACAGGTGCTGCTTTTGCATTATTTTTTATCTTTTTTTGCTCAAATGCCGCTAAATCTGTTTTCACTTGCTGAATTTTGGCATCACACAGCGCAGGTATTTCTTTGGCTTGGAACTTTGGCAAAGTACTCCGTATTGAATCTTCGGCTTGAACGAATTGGCTAGCGCCGATCATCAACATACTGAGGGTGGTGAGTTTCAAAGCTTTATTTTTCATAATTTCTCCAGTTTTGTTCCATTTTATTTTTTCGGGTCAATATCGATGTACATCCATTCTGTTGCCAAAATTGGATGCTTTTTATAACCAATCACGCGTGGTTGCGACAACACACTACGGTAACGTGCATAATTAATTTGGACAGGCATGTACACTTCTAATATGCGTGACATTTTCCGATAGATTGCATCACGCTCCGGTCCCGGTTTCATACGCTGCGTCTGTTCATATAAACGGTCGTATTCAGGAATTTTTGAACAGCCGTTGTTGGTGACATTGATATTTTTGCCATAGAACAATTGCATAAAATTGTCTGCATCTGGATAGTCTGCGATCCATGCAGATGCTTTAAACATGGTTTTACACTGTTTTTCGGCTTTTAAAGCTTCTGCAAATGGCATCGACTTTGTTGTCATTTTAATTTTGATACTATCTAAAGTTTTCTTCCAAAATTCGCCCAACTGCTGACTACGGCTACTATTGCCCGATATCGTCATTTCAATCGTAAGCGGTTTACCATTCGGTTGAGTACGCCAACCATCTGCGCCGACTTTATAGTTATAACGATCGAGCAATAAATTTGCCGCTTTAACTGAGTATGGAATACTCGACTTATAATTCGGGTCATAGCCGACAACGCCGAGTGGAATTGGGCTTTGTAATTTTTGTGCATCACCATTCATCAAAATTTTGATTTGATTATCTGCTGAATAAGCCATCGCCATTGCACGACGTAATGCAATTTTTTCTTTACTAAAACCTCCAACCACAGGGTTTTGCATATTCCAATAGTGATAGTCGATAGAGGGGTCAGAAATCCGCGACATTTGGATGCCTTTTTTAGCCAACTCAGGCTTTAGCTCTCCATCTTTTAAGGCTTGTACCGACAAATCTCCATCTAGTACCAACAAATCCGCTTCATTTTTTGCAAAGGTCAACCAACGTGATTGTGATTCTTCCATCACCTGAATATCAATCACGCCAATTTGCGGCATTTTTTTGCCTTGCATGGCTTTTACAATCTTTTCATCTTTGGCATCTGATGCTTTAAAGTCCCAGACAAAGCCACGATAGTTTGGATTGGCCTTTAAAATAATTCGTGAACCAGGTGTCCAGCGTGTCAAAATATATGGCCCTGTGCCCACAGGTTTACCCATCACAAAACCCGCTTTGTCTCGATATTTTTCGACCACTTCACGTGCCATGGCCGATGCAGGTTGATGAGCCAATAACATTGGAAAGTTTTGATCTGGAGAATTTAAACGAATGACAAGGGTATACCGATCAGGGGTTTGTATGCCTTCAATGGGCGCATCATAATCAAACTTACCTGTTTTTTTTGCCTTTTCTAAAACCTTCTCCATCCCTAAAATACGACCATCAAGTAGCCAACTGTTTGGTGAACGAAGTTGTGGATCGACTAAACGTCTAAAGGTATATGCATAATCAGCCGAGGTTAATTCTCTTTTTTTGCCCTTAAATACAGGATCATCCGCAAAATAAATGCCTCTTTGCAGGCGAATGGTATAAGTCAAACCATCAGCACTGATTTCTGGCATCGCAGCCGCCGTTTTAGGAACCAACTTTGCTGGTGATGCTAAATAGTCATAGGTATATAAGGTTTCAAAGATTGAGGTATTCACATGTGCAGAATACAGATCATGTACGCCAACTGGGTCAAAACCTGTTTCTGCGACAGGGAAAATATGACGTAAAACTTTATTTGGATCTGCTGGATTCTTTGCCATTGCTAATGTCGGCATCGCACTGAATAGCACTCCCCCCATCAAACACGCTGTAGCAAATTTGGTTAGCGTAAAATTCGAATTTCGCTTCATTGTAATCCTGACTCAATTATTTTTTACTAGGCTGAATATCGAGATATTGCCAACTGGTGTTCATCATTGGATGTGTTTTATACCCCTGAATTTCAGGGTGAATTAACCAATTACGAATCCGTGTAGAATGGATAATCCAAGGGTTATCCGCTTCAATTTGACGGTTCATTTTTTCATAAAAAGGTTCACGATCTTTAGGTTTCAACACAATTGCTTGTTTATATAAAGCGTCATAAGCTTTAGATTGATAACAACTTAAATTCCCTTGTCCTGAATTTGGCCCATATAGTAATTGAGCAAAGTTCTCCCCTTCAGGATAATCTGCAATCCACGCTCCTGACCACATCATATATTTACATTGCATTGCTTCTTTTAAATTATCAGCAAAGTTACTGACCTTAAACTGTACCCGTATCCCAATGGCATCGAGATTTTTTTTCCACAACTCAGATTGAATCACTGATTTAGAGCTATTTTCAGTATTTATTTTTAAGGTCAACGCTTTACCATCGGGCAAGGTTCGATAACCATCAGCACCTTTCTTATACCCAAATCGATCCAGTAATTTATTGGCCAGCAATGGGTTATATCCCAAACTGCTGCGATATTTTGGATTAAAGCCACTCACACCTTCTGGCAAAAACATTTCAGCCTTTACGGCCTGCCCTTGATATAACTGTTTAATCGCTTCAGCTTGATTGTATGACATGCTGATAGCACGGCGTAACGCAATCTTTTCAAGGCTTTGACCACCGACAAGCGGGTCTTGCATATTGAACATGCTGTAGGTGATTTCAGCATCTTTATTTGGATAATGCTTAATGCCGAGCTTTTGCATATCAGGCTTAAGTTTATTTTGCGAATCTAAGGCTTGCGGTACTGCATTTGAGGTCAATTTATCAAAATTCAGCTGCCCTGTTTTAAATGCTAACCACCGTGACTGTTCTTCTTCAATAATACTGACGGAAACTTTGCCGATTTGCGGCATTTTCTTCCCGTTCATTTCTTTAACTAACTGATTGTCCCAAGCTGTGCCTGTCGATTTAAAATTCCAGACAAAACCACGATAATTCGGGTTTGCAACCAGTTCGATCTTGCTACGTGGCACATATTTACTGAGCTGATACGGTCCCGTTCCCACAGGATGCTGTGCAATTTTATTGCCATAAAATTCAACAACTTCTTTTGAAATTGCACCAAACGTAACATAGGCCAAAATATATTGAAAATTATAGTCAGGGCGCGTCAAAGTAATTTGCAAAGTATAAGGATCTATCGCTTTTAGGCCGGCAATAGCCGCATTGTAATTAAATTTTCCTGACTTCTTTGCATCCGCAACGACCGCATCCCCTCCTAAGATTTTGCCATCAATAAATGAATAGGTCGGAGAACGGTTAGCTGGATCTAAAATTCGTTGAATCGCGTAAATGTAATCTTGCGCAACTAGCTCGCGTTTTTTTCCCTTAAAGGCTGGATCATCTGAAAAATGGATGCCTCTTTTGATTTTGAAGGTATAGACTTTTCCTTCTTGTTCAATCTTTGGCATCGCTTCAATGGTATTTGGAACAAGAACAACAGGACGTGCTAGATAGTCATATTTCAATAAGGGTTCAAAAATGGCTTCCGCAATATTGCCACTATAATAATTATAGGTTTTGACCATATCAAAACCATCATCAGGTGCTTCAAATGCAATATTTAAAACTTTATTCGATTGTGCAGAAGCTTGAACCTCGGCCATCATCCCTGTTGAAATTAATAATGCAAGGAGCGCTATTTTAAATTTTCTAGTTTCCAAACCTTTTCCTTTCTGATGATTTTTTAATAATACAAAGCCGCAAGCAGACTTTAAATAAAGCCACCCTCACTAAAATAAAACAATCTAGTTTAAATTGAGTTTTAAACGTAGAACTTAATACAGCAATTAATATAAAGCGAAATTCATGCCACCACTCCTTGGTTGAAAGTTATCTGAATTAAATATCCTTTTAAATTCATTTTTTAAGATAAATTTATACTAATAGCGACTTTCCGAGTAAAGCTCGTTTTTATCAAAAATTCAACTCTTGGATGTGTACTCATCCATGCACATTCTGCACAAATATAATACATTCCTGATTCATAATGGATCATGTTCAGATGAAATGACAGACAACAGACAACTAAGCCACTGAATTTATGGTTTTTATTTTTTATTTATTTCTCTTATTAGCCTTATAAATCAAACACATAAATATGAATTAAATCACACTTTTTATGGTTTAATTTGCACCTAATCATGTTTTTAAATTTTTTTTTGATCAAATGTTAAATTCCCAACAAACCCCAATCAAAAGGATAATTTTAAAAAATATACTTACCGTTCATCTTAAATTTCTCCAATTTAAAATCAATAATGTAGATATTTATCAGTATTTTATATTTGAAAATAAAATTTAAATATAAATATGGCACTTGAATTGCTTAAAAAGAATCAAGCAATATCGCTAACTACAACAAAAAGGAATACTTTTACTATGAAAGAGAAAAAAAATGCTAAATCTGTGGGGGGCACACCATTTAGCAAAACAATACTTAAATTAAGTACTCTTAGTTTAAGTATGCTGTGTTTATCTTTAGCGCATGCAGCAGATAATACGGACGAAGAAGAGAAAGCTCAGCCAAAAGTAGCTAAAGTGACCGTAACAGGCTCTTCAATTAAAGGGGTAGCAGCACAGAGTGCATCACCAATTACGGTGATTAAAGCTGAAGAATTAATTAAACAGGGTGTTACCACTGTGGAAGAAGCGATGAATAAAGTCAGTGCTAACCAGGCTGGCTTTGTGACTTCCCAGAATATTGGTAAAAGTAATACCTCTGGTTCTTCAGCAAATTTACGTGGTATTGGTACCGATAAAACACTTGTCCTTTTAAATGGTCGCCGTCTGGCAAATAGTCCATTCAGTACTTCAGAAGTCAATTTGAATATCATTCCATTGGCAATGGTAGACCGCGTCGAAGTCCTACGTGATGGTGCATCTGCCGTTTATGGTGCAGATGCAATCGCAGGTGTAATCAACTTTATCACTAAAAAACAATATACAGGCGCTGGTATTAGCGGAGGTATATTTGCACCTGAAGAAGCTGGAGGCGATAAAAAGGACGTCTCTATTTTTGGTGGTTATGGCGATTTAGATGAACAAGGTTTTAATGTCTATGGTGTTATCGATTATCGTAAAACCGACCCAATCTGGGCTAAAGATCGTAAAGTCAGTAAACGTGGCGGTTTAATTCCTGAACTCGGTATGGCAATTGGATCGACAGCTGGATTCCCTGCAAATATCGGTGATTCAGGCGTTGGTATTGTTAACCCGTATATCAACGATAACTGTAATAATGCACCAAATACATTTGTCTCTGGTACACGCTGTTTACTTAATACCCAAGCATTGATTGGTATTATTCCGGAAGAAGAAACACTATCTGCTCTTGGTAAAGCTACAATTAAAATCAATGACAATATCAATGCTGTTGCTGAATACATCTATACAAAAAGCGAAGTCACCACTTCTATTGCTCCAGATGTTTGGGGTGGTAGCCTAACTATTCCGAATACAAGTAAATACTACCCTGGCAATGGCATAACTCCAGGTATAACTGGTTTAAAAGATGATGAAGCTGCCCTTTATCTTCGTTCTCAAGCTGGTAATCGTGTATCACACACCATTAATGAATCGAATCGTGTCTTTGCCGGAATTGAAGGTGAAGCTTTAGGCTGGGATGTGAATGCTGGGGTGACATATGCCAAAGGTGAATCAAGTGACAGCTTCAAGAGCGGCTATCTCAACATGGAGAAAGTACAAGATGCGCTGAATGATGGAACACTTAATCCATTTGGTGCGCAAGCACCTGAAGATGCAGGGAAATGGTCGACTTTTGATGTTAGAGGTAAAACAAACGTCGCGAGTTTAGAATCAACTTCTGTTGACTTCACAATTAGCCGACCAATTTTCGAACTACCTGCGGGTGAAGTTGGTTTTGCATTCGGTGGTAGTTTCACTAAGCAAGATTGGGAGGCTAAAGTAAACTCACCGATTGTCGCTTTAGTTCCTGGTAGTGGTATAGACCCTGATAAACCAATCAGTAAAGGTGATCGTGAAAATACAGCATTCTTTACAGAATTCCACATTCCGATTTTACCAACCTTAGAAGCTCAACTTGCAGCGCGTTATGATGATTTCAGTGATTTCGGCGATACATTCAACCCGAAAGTTTCATTACGTTGGGAACCGACAAAGCAATTGATGTTCCGTTCGTCATATAGCACTGGTTTCCGTGCCCCAAGCCTTTGGGAAATCAACGCTCCACAAAGCGAAACATACACTAGCGCCAGCTTCGACAATCCAAGATTTTGTGATGCTGAGGGCAAGCCAAATGATGTTAACTACGCCGACCAATGTGGTATGCAATTCAAACGCAAGCAAGGTGGTAACCCAGATCTTCAACCTGAAGAATCAACATCATATACAGCTGGTTTCGTCTTTGAACCAATCAAAAACTTAGTCTTTACTGCTGATTACTACAATATTGAAATTGAAGATCTTGTTGGTTCAATTACACCTGACATGATTTTCGACAATCTTAGTCAATACGGTAACTTAATTGTATATGCACCAGATGGCCGAATTCAGTATTTAAATACAACACTGCAAAACATGGGTGGTTTAAAAACTTCTGGTGTTGATTTAAGTCTAAATTATCAAACTCCAAATACACCTACAGGACGTTGGGGCTTCGGTATTGATGGTACTTATGTCATCAAAATGGATTACCAAACTGAAAAAGGCGGTGAATGGGAAGGCTTAGTCGGTGTTTATGATGACCCTGCAGTTGTCCGCTGGAAACATACGGCCAACCTAAATTGGGCATATGAAAACTGGGGATTGCGTTTCGAACAACAATTCACCCGCGGTTATGAAGACGCATCTGAAACTCGTGATGTTGCTGACTATACCTTGTATAACGTTGCAGGTACTTACAAAGGCTTTAAAAATCTAGAGCTTACAGCAGGTATCAAAAATATGTTTGATGCCGAGCCAGCTGCATCTGACGCAAAAAACAATGCACAGTATGGTTATGACCCTCGCTACAGCGATCCAACAGGACGTACTTACTTTGTACGTGGTACATATAAATTCTTCTAAAACATAACTTTGCTAACACGGTTACTCGTCTAACCGTGTTAGTAGCGTTAATTTATTTAATTAGTCAAACATAAAAAATGCAAAAAACACTTATATCTCAAGTGCCAATTTCACTATTGATTGTTTGTCTCACATTTCAGGAGTAGTAATGGGCAAAAGCTTTTCCGAATTAGAAAATAATTCCGGCAAACGCCTGATCGGAATTGGGGCAGTCATTCTTCTGCATCTCATTGTACTCTACGGATTAATTACTGGCCTGTCCAAAAAAGGTGAGAAAACTGTAGAAGAACCTGTTGAATTAATCATTATTCAAGATAAAAAACCTGAGCCAGAAAAACCGAAACCAATTGAAAAACCACCTGAATTACCAAAACTCGTTAAGGAAGTGCTCAAAACACCAGACCCTCAACCTGAACAAAAGGTTGTTGAAAAAGCTGCACCAACACAAACAGTGAAAGCCGTTTCAACACCTACGCCTACAGCCTCTCCATCTCCTAGCCCTGTTGCAGCACCTGCACCAATCGCTGCGGCAGCACCCGCTCCTGCCCCTGCTCCAAAACCAGCTGGGGAAACACGTGGTGCATCTGAGGGTAGCGTTGGATGTAAAGAACCAGATTACCCTCGTGAAGCTGCAATGGCAGAAGAAGTAGGAACTGTCCGCATCTCTGTATTGGTTGGGCCTGACGGCAGTGCGAAACAAGTGAAGGTCAAAAAATCGAGTGGTACTAAATCTCTAGATAAGGCTGCTAGCAAAGCATTCAGCTTATGTACATTTAAGCCTGCACTCAAAAATGGTGAGCCAGTTGAAGATTGGTTTGATATTGAATACGAATTTAAACTTGATTAATGAATCTACAAAAATTTGGAGAATATGAATGAATAAAATGATGAAATCAGCACGTATTTTTGCATCAGCAACTGTATTAGCAACAACTACATTACTCCCGCTTCAATCTGTATTTGCTGAAGAATCTGCAACACCGCCAAGTATGGTTAAAGTCGAAATCAGTGAAGATAAAATTCAAATTACCGATGATGGAACACACACGCCACCACCAAAACCAGCAGCAACCCAAGAAGTCCACAACCCGTATGGCTTAGAAGCACTATGGCGTGAAGGTGACATCGTTGCTAAATCGACACTCTTTATCTTGGTCCTGATGTCGATTGGAACTTGGTACATCATGGTCACTAAATTTATTCAACAAGCTAAAATTAAGCGCCAAGGCAAAGAAGCTGAAGCTAAATTTTGGGATGCAGCTTCAATTGATAGCGCTGCAGAAACCTTAGACGAATCGAGTGCATACCGCTTTATTGCAGAAAAAGGCATTAATTCAACCAAAAAACACGGCGGTAATCTGCTGGAACGTATTGACTTCAACACATGGGTAACTATTTCAATCCAGCGTGCTATCGATAAAATTCAAAGCCATTTAAGTGGTGGATTAGCTTTCCTCGCTACTGTAGGTTCGACTGCACCATTTGTGGGTTTATTCGGTACAGTTTGGGGTATTTACCATGCTTTAACGGCAATTGGTATTTCAGGTCAAGCATCTATTGATAAAGTTGCAGGCCCAGTCGGTGAAGCCCTAATTATGACGGCAATTGGTTTGGCTGTAGCAGTACCTGCGGTTCTTGGCTATAACTGGTTAACACGTCGTAATAAAGCAGTTCTAGATAATGTTCGTACCTTTGGTTCAGATCTACACACCGTACTTTTAAGCGGTGAGATCAAAAACAATAATAACGACACAAAATAAGAGAGGCATCAGCCATGGGAATGATGGTCAATTCAGATGGTGACGAAGATGATGTAATTTCAGCCATTAACACAACACCTTTGGTTGATATTATGTTGGTGCTGCTCATTATTTTCTTAATTACAGTACCTGTTGCAATCCATACAGTTCCGGTGAAGTTGCCTGAGGAAAAGAATACGCCTTATGAAACTAAACCGATCAATATTCAGATTGCTGTCAATAAAAATGGCGATATCTTCTGGAATGAAAAATACATTGCAGATAAAGATACGCTGATCAGTCGACTACAAGCGGAAGCTAAAAAGCGTCCGCAACCTGAAGTTCATATCCGTGGCGATCAGGTGACAAAATATGAAGCGATTGATGAAGTCATTAGTGCAACACAAGCAGCAGGAATTGGCAAAATTGCTTTTGTCACCACCCCTGTTGCCGCACCATAATCGGATGAGGGACAAGGTATGGGAATGAATGTCGGTTCCGATAAAGACGATGATGTTATGTTGGACGTCAACATGACGCCATTGATCGATGTGATGTTGGTTTTGCTCATTATGTTTATTATCACAATTCCAATTCCAAATAACTCGATCAATATTGATTTGCCAAACGGTACGCCACCGCCAACCAATGAAAAGCCGCCTGAGCCGGTCACTTTACGGATTGATGCGCAAGGTAAATTATTTTGGAATGGTCAACCCGTTGCCAATAAGCAAGCTTTAGAAACACTTTTTGCTGGTGTTGCACAACAAGCAGATCAAGATACGATCAAAGTGCAACCTGACAAAATGACAGAATATAAAGATGTCGCTATGGTGATGGCAGCAGCACAACGTTTGAATGTCAAAAAAATTGGGGTCTCAGCAAATCAATAATTGCTCCCCAACAAAAAAAGCCAACTGATCACCTCAGTTGGCTTTTTTAATTCTTCACAGAAATCTATACAGTTAGTGACTCAGAAAGAAACTCTTAGTATTTATTAAGTATTTTTCTGCTTCCAAAATTCATATAGCTCATGATCACAATTTGGCTTTAACTGACTAAAACTCAACCCTTGCTGTTCATGAGGTTCATGTCTTAATTTTTCGGCAATCTCTGCTGTAGATAAGCCATAGGCTTCTGCATCAGCATTTGAATAGGCATACACAATTTTTTCAACTCCAACCATTCGCAGAGCTGCCAAACACATTGGACACGGTTGTCCGCTCGCATAAACGACACAGTCCTTCAAAGACGTCGTATTTAAATTTTGTGCGGCTTGTCTTAATGCATTTAACTCGGCATGAGATGTCGGATCGCCTGAGATTAATATTTCATTCACCCCTGTACTCACCACAGCACCATGCTTAACGATCACAGCACCAAATGGTCGCCCACCTTGCTCAATATTTTCTTTCGCAAGTTGAATCGCAAGTTCTATAAACGCATGATCCGTCATAATTACACCCAATCATTGTCAATATATAGAGTTAGCCCATTATGCCAATACAGGAACATCAATCCATAACGCCTCTGGAAAGTGTTTGGCTAAATATGCTTTTAAATATTCAGCAGTATCTTTAGAAATCAATACATCTTGCGATTCATCATTTAAATTATAAGCCAGTGCATAAAGCGCCAAGCCACGACTTTTTAGTGCTTCCAAACTTAAAATCGTATGGTTAATGCTGCCCAAACGCCCCGAAGTCACCAAAATAACGGGATATTGCTTCTCTACAACATAGTCGATGGTTAAAAGGTCCGTAGTCAATGGCACCATCAACCCTCCCGCACCTTCGAGTAAAACGTTGTCATATTTTTCAGTTAAACGTTTTGTCGCATATTCAATTTTAGCAAAATCAATGTCACGTCCATCAAGTTTGGTGGCGAGATGTGGCGACGCAGGATAACTAAATATTTCAGGCATCGTGAGTTTAGTTTCATCTTCGACCAACAACCCCGTACCCATAATTTGACGATGTTGTTCTATATCTTCAGAAATATCGACATTGCCTGTTTGAATCAACTTTTGCGTGATCGTTCGCGCCCCTTGTTCATTCCATATTTTAGCCAAATAGCCCGTGGTATATGTTTTACCGATGCCTGTATCGATCCCACTAATGAAATAA
The DNA here is from genome assembly GCF_013420765.1 of Acinetobacter sp. YH01009. Taxonomy (NCBI): domain Bacteria; kingdom Pseudomonadati; phylum Pseudomonadota; class Gammaproteobacteria; order Moraxellales; family Moraxellaceae; genus Acinetobacter; species Acinetobacter sp. YH01009. The sequence goes on from NZ_VOYE01000012.1 coordinate 93,873, forward strand.
ACTTGCCCTGTCATGGCATTCTCCGTGCAATACAAAAAATCGGATGATAGGTCAGTGCATAACGCATCTGCCCAGTTTCATCGCGCAAAGAAAACTGTTGATATGCTGAATAAAAATCAAAGAGCGATTGTTTCGTCCAACGAAAATGTGAGGCTGTCGCAGTCACACCTGTCGCTTTTAAATGCTGCAAAACCTGCTTTGGATGATCAAAATATAATGCCGCTGTCTGCTCTGAAAGATGCAGAATTTCAAAACCATTTTGACTTAATATAGCTTGAAGCATATCAACATCGAGGTAGTCCAAACCCTGCCCAGTCAAAGCTTTTATTTCCTGTAAATTCTGCTGCCCAAAAGTCGAAAAACAAAAATATGCCTCTTGATTTAAACTTTGAAAGGCTTTTTCGACAATGCCCGCAAAGTTTCCTACCCATTGCAAAGCCGAACTGGATGCGATCAAGTCGATATGCTGTGGAAATTCAAGTTGTTCGATATCTCCAAGCCTGCACTGAATCTGTGGATTTAACGGAAAATGCTGTTGAATTTCTGCATACAGATCATTTAAAACCAAATGATTGATTTGCATATTTTCCAGCATTAAATGGCTTAAATTCCCCGAGCCACATCCAATTTCAAAAACGGTTTCTACGGGGTGGTTTTGCAACTTTGGACAATACTGCTGCATCAACTCAAATAAATGTTGAGCAATCTCTTTTTGTGCTACGGCATGTTCAGCATAGCTGTGCCCTGCCTGAGCAAAGCGCAACGCCACTTGGGATTTATCAATCTCAAAATTATTCACAAGTCACTCACAACAATTGAGTCAACTGATCCAAATCAGTTTGTGTAATTTGAGCAGTGAGTGAAATGCGTAAGCGCGAACTATGCTGCGGCACAGTGGGTGGACGTACAGGCATGATATAAAAACCTGCCGCTTGCAAAGCTTGAGCCTTTGCTACAGTTTTATTCGACTCGCCAATAATGACGGGCACAATATGTGATGTAGATGGACAATCAAAACCTTTGTCTTGCACAGCTCGCTGCAAACTTTGACTGATTTGCTGTAAATATTGACGCTCTGCTTTTAAATTTAAAACATTCTTGAAGATAAAATCTGTCCACGCCATACAGATCGGGGGCTGTGCGGTACTAAAAATCAACGGTCGCATCGAGTTAATCAAATAGTCACGAATAATCGAATGACAGATGAGATACCCCCCTATTGAAGCCAGTGCTTTACCAAATGTTCCGACTAAAAGATCAATATCATCCATCACTTGATATTGTTCAGCACAACCTAAACCTCGCCCACCGCGCACACCAATGGCATGCGCTTCATCGACATACAGCATGACTTTGCTAAATTGCCTTTTGATCCGTACCAGTTCAGCTAAATCTGTTTCATCACCATCCATGCTGAAAATCGATTCCGTCACTACAATGATCCGCTCAAAAGCCTCATCTTCATGATATTTGCATAAAAGCTGAGATAAATGTGCCAAATCATTATGGCGATAACGTACATATTTCGCACTCGATAATCGGATGCCATCAATCATACTGGCATGAATCAGCTTATCCGCCAATATCAAGGTTTTACTGTCTGCCAGTGCAGGTAAAATCCCGATATTCATGTGATAGCCACTATTAAAGAGCAGTGCTGATCGGCCATGAAAGGCATCACTTAATGTTGATTCAAGTTGTTCATATTCAGGAAAGTTTCCAGTTAATAAACGCGAAGAGGATGAGCTCATCCAACGCTGTGCGTTCGGGGTTTCATCAAAAAACTGTTCACGTAGATGTAGGTTTGAAGCCAGACCTAAATAGTCATTTGACGCTAAATTCAACATATTGTGATCGTGAATACTGATGCAATGATCGTGCTGAAGATTAGAAGTGAACTGACGTAAGTTGCCTTGCTGTTTCAGTTGATCAAGTTGATCTGAAAAATGGCTAAGCAGATTCATACCGACTGCCCCATGTTTTTCACCACCTCAACCATTTGTTCTAGCAAAATTTTTAATTCATACTCAGAAATAATATAGGGTGGCATCACATACACTAGCTTACCGAATGGACGAATCCAAATACCACGACGAACAAACTCCTGTTGTAGCGTTTTCATATCGACATTAAAGGTCAATTCCACCACACCAATAGCACCAAGTATTCGCACATCTTGCACATAATTGAGTTTAGCTAACGAACTCAAGCCCAACTTTAGCTGTTGTTCTATACGTTGAATATTACTCGCCCAGTCCTGTTGCATTAAAAGTTGGGTACTTTTCAGCGCAACTGCACACGCCAGCGGATTCGCCATAAAGGTTGGGCCATGCATAAACACGCCGGCTTCGCCTTGGCTAATCGTATTCGCGACTTTCTGCGTAGTCAGGGTTGCAGACAAGGTCATATAACCGCCTGTCAGTCCTTTACCAATACACATAATATCTGGCTCAACTTCAGCCCATTCCCATGCAAATAATTTTCCGGTACGGCCAAAGCCTGTGGCAATTTCATCAAAAATCAATAAGACCTGATATTTCTCACAGAGTAATTTAGCTTGACGTAAATATTCTGGGTGATAAAAACGCATGCCTCCTGCACCTTGCACAATGGGCTCTAGAATCAATCCCGCAATATTTTCATGCTGTTCGGCGAGTGTCTTTTCCAGTTCAGCAATATCCGCTGGATTCCACGTTTGGTCAAAGCCAACTTGCGGCGCGGGAACAAAAATTCGATTGGGCAAACTTGAACCAAAAATCTGATGCATCCCTGTCACGGGATCACACACAGACATCGCATTCCAAGTGTCGCCATGATAGCCAGAACGTGGTGTGATAAAATTGGTTTTATTCGGTTGATGCAAAGATGCCCAATACTGCACTGCCATTTTCAAGGCTACTTCGACAGCAACCGAACCTGAATCAGCAAAGAAGATTTTATCTAAACTGGGCGGTGTGATTTTTAACAGTAATTTAGCCAGCTGAATCGCGGGATCATGTGTCAATCCACCAAACATGATATGAGACATCTGTTGCAGTTGATCGGTCACAGCTTGATTTAGCTCAGGATGGTTATAACCATGAATCGCACACCACCATGAAGACATACCATCAATCAATTGACGACCATCTTCAAGCTCAATCATCACCCCTTGCGCACGTTTCACTTTAAACGTTGGAAGGGGCTGAGTCATCGATGTATAGGGATGCCAAATATGCTGCTGATCAAATTGTAGATCGGTTAAATTGGCCATCCCTCACTCCATGTATCAGGCTTAAACATCAATGTGGCAAGATGTTAAACCCACGGCAAGGAAAAATAAATTGCCATAAAGCCCAGCTATTCAGAGATTTGTTCTATTTTCTTTAAATATTGGCAGATTTTGCAACTTATGACTTCAGATTGAAACAATGGAAAGCCATGTGAGCCAGAAACCAATTCAGTCTCCAAAAACTTTACAGCTAAATTACGCAGTAAGCGTTCAACTTTGTAACTAACTAAAAAATCTTGCTTAGCAAACAAATGGTATTGATGACCAGTGTAATTTTTCAAGATACTGACATTATTAAGCTTCCCCAAACAGTTCAATCCTGCTCGAAGCACATCTAAATTTTGCGCTTGAATCAAACTTTGCAAGGTGATGAAATCTTGCTTAGTGCTATCAGTACCCTGACAAACCATATAACCAAACTTCTTTAAGGTAGAAATAGCATCCTGCTCGAAAGATTGTTTGAAGCTTTGAAAACTCGCTTGATCCATCGCAGCAGACCACTTTTCATGAGCCACAAAACTTGGATTTGAGCCAAGTGTGATCAGCACTTTTTGTTGTTGATATTTTTTTTGAATTTCATCTACCAAAATCGTCGCCAATTGACCACCAAGTGACCAGCCAATAATCACATCAAATTGCTGCGCCAATTCAACTTTCTGTTCGAGCACTTCTAGATTTAAGGCATCAAAAATATTCCATAATTCGACCTGATAACCTTGTGTGATCAATGCCTGCTGTAAAGGAGTAAGTAATTTACGACCGCCGCCCCAGCCAGTAATAAGTAAAATATGTTGATTCAATGCAAACTCTAAAATTAACCGATTCCAAATAGTATAAAAGTTCTGAGCAAGTTTGATAGTGGCATTTCAGCACATCAACCGATTTGCCAAAAGACATTCGAAATCGACTTTGATAAATATAAAATCAGCTAGCCTATAGCGCTTTAAAATTTGCTAAGATCGGATAAAGAACAATATAAACTGATGCTCTATGAAAGTTTCTTCATTGCTAAAAATCTGTTTCATGACATGTGCTTTAATAGCAACTACCCAAATCACAGTTGCCGAAACATCAATACTCAGCACCAGTCAAAACAAACAAAAACAATGGGTAGGCACACCCGCACCCAACTTTAAATTGCAAGATCAAAATGAAAAATGGCACGAACTGAAGCAATATCAAGGGAAATGGCTCGTTCTGTACTTTTATCCCAAAGACAACTCACCCGGTTGTACAGAAGAAGCCAATCAATTTAAAACCCTATATCCACAATTTTTAAAAAGTAATGCGGTTGTTTTGGGTGCAAGCTTAGATGATGTTGCATCACATCAAAAGTTCTCTAAAGCACTCGAACTTCCCTTTCCAATTCTTGCCGACCAACTGCATAAGCTGGCGACTCAGCTAGGTATTGTACGAAACTTAGGGATTTTGAAAGTTGCCAAACGTGAAACCTTTCTGATTGATCCGAAAGGCATTATTGTGTATCACTACACCAGCGTGAATGCACAGACACACGCGACGAAGGTCTTGGCAGATATTAAAAAACTACAACAATAGTTTTCATGGTCCAATAAAAAACCCAGCAGAAGCTGGGTTTTTTATATTTTATTAATTACATTTGAGACTGAATATAGTTTGGTAGACCAATAAGTTCGATCAAACGCATTTGCTTTTCAAGCCAGTAGGTATGATCTTCTTCAGTATCTGACATTTGCTGACGGAGCATATCACGGGTCACATAGTCACCCTTTTCTTCACACAATTTTACGCCTTGTGCAAGTTTCTCACGCACATGATATTCAAGCGCCAAATCTGCTTTTAAACAGGTCACAACGTCTGTACCGACTTCAATATCATCACGATTCATATTCGGTGTTCCTTCAAGGAACAATACGCGACGAATCAATGCATCTGCATGTGAGCCTTCTTCTTGGCTTTCATGATCGATACGTTCAAAGATTTTGCTCAGGCCCCAATCTTCATACATACGGGAATGAATTAAGTATTGATCACGAGCAGCCAGTTCGCCACCGATCAGCATATTTAAGTAGTCTACGACTTCTGGATTGCCACGCATTTTCTTCACTCCATACCCTTTTCAAATATTATGGACAAGTTTCAAAATGAATGCAAAATATAATTTTTGTAAGTTTATGATTTATATAAAATTTAAATGATAAACATACGCATTTGCAGTTCAATTCCGCGCATTTTTCACATATAAAAGAAGCCCTTGCAGAAAATTTAAGGCATTTAGAACACGAAATAATCAAAAATCGCTGGATGCTGTTTTTTGTAACAATTAACAATGCGTCTTGTTTAGCAAAAATATCTCCTGATTGATTCAACACACTGAGCTTATCGCTATGGGAAACTTTATATTGATGCCCTATGCATTGCTGTCAAAGACAAGGCGAAAATCTCCAACGAAGACAGACTTAAGCTGAAGTCCAACGTGCATTCTTCCACGCTTGCTGTTGCCTTAAATCTAGAAAAGTCCAAGCGACAAAACGGCTTTCTTTTTGTCCCTGCGTCATTTTAATGGTTTTCACATCCACTGCGCCGCTCTTCGCTAAGGCCTTTAAAAGCACGGGCAATGTTGTTTTCTTGGAAACCAGCGTACTAAACCAAAGGCATTGCTCAGCAAAATGAATACTCTCTTGCACCATTTGGCAGACAAATCGTTCTTCACCACCATCACACCAGAGTTCGTTCTTTTGACCACCAAAGTTCAATACCACCTTGGTCCGATTAACTGGCTTACCCAGTTTTCTTAATTTTTGCGTTGCTGTCGCGTTGGCTTCATCTTGCGAGGCATGAAATGGTGGATTACACATGGTCAAATCAAAACGATCTGAAGGTTTAATCACACCATTGAAAATATTGCTCGCTGTCTTCTGCAATCGAATCTGAATCCCTTTACGCAGATTCGGATTGGCCTCCACAATAAATTGAGCACTTTTAACCGATGCAGCATGTATGTCTGAGCCGACAAATTTCCAACCATAGCTCCGATGACCAATGATCGGATAAATACAGTTCGCGCCAACCCCAATATCTAAGACTTGAACGGCGTGTCCAGTTGGAATCTGCCCTTTATTGTTTGCACTCAACAGGTCAGCTATATAGTGGATATAGTCCGCTCTACCCGGAATAGGTGGGCAAAGATAATCTTGAGGAATATCCCAATATTGAATGCCATAAAAATGCTTGAGCAATGCTTTGTTGAGCATTTTCACAGCGTGCGGATCAGAAAAATCTACCGATAAATCATTATATTTATTTGGGCTGACAAAAGGCGCAAGTTCCGGACAACTCTTGATTAACTGCGGAAAATCGTAACGACTGCGATGCAGATTTCGTGCATGTAGTTCCGATTTTTGTTGCGGAAAAGATTTCTTTGCTTGCGCCATATGAATGCCAATAATCAACGGGAGAACAGAATCATCTGATAAGGCAGGATCTAGACCTGCAAATTAAGCGATATTGTACGTGAATTTAATGCTCAATGACGCCCCTATCCTTTTATTTGTCTTTCTGCAAATCAATAACCACTTGGAAATCTATTCTTATTTAATCTGTACATTTTTGGTTGCTATAGCATTAGATTTCATTAAAAAAACCGTGGAAGATGAAGAATCAACAAAAAAGCCCAATCTGTGATGATAGGGCTTTTCATATCAGCATAAAATAATGATTTATATGAAATAAAAGTTAGTGTTATTCCCAAGTAGAAATGTCCGCTTTTAGAATATGCACTTCTGCAATTTCCTTAGCGGACGGTTTGATATGTTGGTGTCTATGTCGGATAAAGAACTTAAACGATTGTCGGTCTTACAGGAAATCTGTGATCAACGCATAACTCAATCCCAAGCTGCTCAGCTACTTCATATTTCAGAACGTCAGATCAGACGCTTACTGCAGAAATACAAAGCTCAAGGCCCAGCTGCATTAGCCCATGCTGGTCGTGGCCAAACCAGCAACTCCAGGCTTCCTGAAGAAATCAGGCTCAAGTGTCTCAATCTTGTCGCTGATCAATTCCATGGTTTCGGACCCACTTTAGCGCATGAAAAGCTCACCACCGGGCATGGATTCGATCTTTCAGTAGAAACCCTGCGTTCCTGGATGATTGCAGCCGATCTGTGGATTCCTCGCTCCAAGCGCCTGAAACGCCCATATCAGCCACGCTATAACCGGGATTGTTATGGTGAACTGGTACAAATCGATGGCTCTCACCATGACTGGCTCGAAGGACGTGCAGCTAAATGCTGTTTGCTGGTGTTTATTGATGATGCCACAGGAAAATTGCAGCACTTACGCTTCTGTGAATCAGAATCAACCTTTGACTATATGATTTCGACACGCCTGTATGTCGAACAGCACGGCAAGCCCTTAGCGTTTTACAGCGACAAACATTCAGTCTTTAGAGTGAATCAAAGCAGCAAGAAAGATACCAAGATTACCCAGTTTGGACGCGTACTCAGCACCCTGAATATCGATATTATCTTCGCTAATTCACCCCAGGCCAAAGGTCGTGTAGAACGAGCGAATAGAACACTTCAGGATCGTCTGATTAAGGAGATGCGTCTAGAAGGCATCAGTTCAATTGCAGATGCCAATAAGTGGCTGCCGTGCTTTATTGAGCAATTTAATCGTAAATTCGCCAAGATGGCTTTTAATCCCAAGGATCTACATCGGCCTATCGCTGAAACAGCCGAAGAATTAGATGATGTTTTTACCTGGCGTGAACCCCGCAGAGTCACGAATAGCCTGACGATTACTTATGATAAATGCGTATATCTCCTAGAAAACACCGAAGAAAATCAAAGGTTGATCGGTAAGTATCTTGAGTTCCTGGAATACCCGGATGGTACTGTATCCCTCATGCATGATGGCCGAAAGATCAATTACAGCCTATTCGATAAATTAAGTCAGCTGAATCAGCGAGAGATTGTTGAGAATAAACGGTTGGGTGCTGTTCTGAATCATATCCAACAACAGCATGAAGAACTGGAACAACAAAACAAACGCAATCGTTCTCAAAAGATGCCAAGTAGACGTGCACAGAAAACAGCGATTGAACAACGAAATCTGAATCCTGTGCTTGACTTGGAAATGCCTGTATAGGACATTTCTATTTGGTTTTAAGGTAGGACATTTCTACTTGGGAATAACAGAAGAAGCCTATAACTCTGATCTAGGCTTTAAATTAAAGCTCACAAGTTAGATACGACTCTTTGTCCATCTATTTATGAGATTTTGCGTCCATAATCATAAGAATATACATCTATCCAACATTCATCCCATATTCGCGTTTTTTAAGATCAATAAAAAAAGTACTTTTACAGCATTCACATACATTTTCTGCTGAATTTAGAGCGTATTAAACCCAATCATCAACATATATTTTTCAAATCAATCAAAGACAAAACCAAATATTCTCAATATGATAAAAAAATGCGTCAATTAAAGTTGAAGAATATGAATAGCAAGACAACAAAACAGATACTCGTCACAGGCGCGACAGGCTATATTGCCAGTTGGGTCATTAAAAACTTACTTGAATTAGGTCATACAGTGCATGCCACAGTTCGAGATCTGAATAAAACATCAGGATTTGCACATCTCGAAAAAATTGCAGCTAAAACAACTGGCGCTTTAAAACTGTTTCAAGCCAATTTATTGGATGAGGGTGCATTTGATTCAGCCATGCAAGGTTGTGACATTGTGATCCATATGGCATCCCCTTTTGTTGTGACCAACTATAAAGACGCAATAAAAGACATTATTGAGCCGGCTATTTTAGGCACTGAAAATGTACTCAACAGTGTCAATAAAACAGAATCTGTACAACGTGTTGTCGTGACTTCAAGCATCGCATCAACCTATGGTGATGCCATTGATATTCTACAGACCGAGCATAATGAATTTGATGAATCGCATTGGAACACTTCTAGCTCTGAGACGCATCAGCCTTATCCGTATTCAAAAGTTATGGCAGAGCGAAAAGCATGGGATATGCAAAAAGCACAAAACCGTTGGGATCTGGTCTGTGTTAATCCAGCACTGGTCATGGGGCCATCTTTAACAGCGTCAACACAGTCAGGAAGCGTTGAAGTGCTACAACAGTTTGCCAATGGCATGACTTTGGCCGGTGTTCCACCAATGTGGAATGGTATCGTCGATGTTCGCGATGTTGCCGATGCGCACGTACAAGCAGCTCTCAATCCCGCAGCAAGCGGACGTTATATTATTAGTGGTGGTACTTTAAGTTTATTAGAAATGGGGAAAATATTACGCTCGCATTTTGGTAATAAATTTCCATTTCCGCGCAATACCTTACCGAAGTTTGCCTTTAAAGCCTTTGGCCCTCTTGCAGGTTTCCCGCGAAAGTTTGTTGAACTCAATATGGGTTACCCAATTTACTTTAATGCAGATAAGAGCAAGAAAGAATTAGGGATCGAATACCGTGATATTCAAAACAGTGTGGTTGAGCATTTCCAACAACTCCTAGATGACGGTGTGGTGAAGCAATATATTCCGTGAATCACTCATCAACAAAAAAGCCACCTTAAATAGGTGGCTTTTTATATTAAAAAACTAATCTAACTTAGAAATCAAAAGTCACACCAACTTTATAAGTACGTGGACCACCCACTAAGGCATAACCTGAGTTAAATATACCTTCCCAATATTTTTCATCAGTCACGTTATCAATATTAGCTAAGAACGTTGTGTTCACACCACCTAATTGAGTTTTATAGCGCGCACCAAGATCTAAAATTGTGTAGTCTGGCAGTTTAAGTGTATTAGTTTCATTTAAGTACTGTTCACTCACGTAGTTTGCACGTGCATTGACATTCAAACCATCCACATACGGCACTGCATAATCCAAGCCGAGTGTAGCAGTAAAGTCAGGAATACCATACACCGTATTACCTTGATTGGTTACGCCACTTTTCACCGCTGCTTTGGTATATTCAGCATCAATATACGCCAAACTACCCATCAGATTTAGTCCTGTATAAATCTCTCCAGAAAATGCCCATTCGACGCCACGTGAACGTGTTTCTGCATCATCTGTTGTGATTTGATTAACACTACTGCCGGTAATTCCATCAGAATAATCAGAAGACATCGTCGATGGTTTTTCAATTTGATACAGTGCAAATGTATTTAACCAACTACCTGTTTGATATTTAGCCCCCAATTCATATTGTTTGGTTTGGAATGGCGCAAAGGTGACATTATTGTTGGCATCTGCAACGTTATTCACCGTTACACCTTCAGAAAGACCTTCAACATAGTTTACATAAATAGAAATATTCTCACCAAATGGTTTAACCACAACACCTAAGCTTGGGGAAATTTTATCATCTTGATAGCCTGTATTTTTCTGTAAATTCTTGGTATCGATATCTTGATAACGTGCACCAACAATAAATTGCAACTTATCATCTAACATTGAAATCTGATCAGATACCGTATAGCTAGTATATTTATTATCTAAATTCGGTTTAACCACTGGGTACGCAGAAGGCATCCCTACAGTCGTGTTAGGATCGTACAAATTAGTTGAATTAATTTTCTCTTGTGTTGCCGCAACATGCTGATCTGTTTCTTTGGTCAAATAATCAGCTCGAACATTTACAGCATGTTTTACAGCACCCGTATTAAACTTATATTGAATACCTGTATTTGCTGATGTAATCGACTCTGATGACCCCGTACGATAGTACTGAGATGTGGCATGACCATCTGCTTGGCCAACGACAAGACGCGTACCAAAAATATGGCCACTATAGGCCTTTTCAATATGTCCTACACCTGCATAAACATTTAAGTCAGGTGTAAATGCATATTCACCACTTAAGCCTACAAACTCACTATCAGTATGGCCTTCCAAATTTTTAAAATAATTGGTATCGCCTTTAGGTGCAGCAAGCACGCCATTATAGGTATGGCCATGAGCATCTTTGACACCAAATGCCATCATCGCAGGCGAACCACCATTACGGTCATCACGTACAGCATACGCATCAAAATTCAGTTTCAATTTATCGGTTGTATAGTCTGCAGCAATTGCACCTGATGTATGTTTATCTTCCATGCCTTCAATAATGTGCTCACCTTGACCATAAGCCCCATTCACACGTAAGCCAAACTCTTTTTCAACACCAAAACGACGTGAAACATCAAAGCCTGATTGATAAAAGCCACCATCTTCCATTGACGCTGAAACTTGGGTCTTCTGCTGATCTGCACGCTTAGTTTTGGCAATGACAACACCACCCACTCCACCTGCTGGTGACATCCCAGCAACTAAAGCATTTGGGCCTTTCAATACAGTAACCGAATCTAAAAATTCAGTTGGTACACGCCCATAAGGTGCCATACCATAGATACCATTTAGTGCAATATCATCATGATTGACATCAAAGCCACGAATATTAAAGTTTTCGTTTAAATGGCCTTGGTTTGTTGTGATACGAACACTCGCATCATTTCTCAGCACTTCACCCACGGTGGTCGCTTGCTGTTCTTCAATTAACTTTTCACTATATGCAGCAACGCTAAATGGCGTATCAACAATTTTTTTACTTCCCAAAGCACCAAGGTCTGTCTGCGCCTTCAATTTTCCATTTGCAAGCTGCTTTTCTGCAGGTACCTCAACTTCAATTGTTTCAAGCACGGTTCGCTCTGCTGCATTTACTACTGCAGATGTGCCCACCCCTAAGATCGCGATTGAAATCGCACGGACTAAATGAGTTTTTGGAAAATTGATCATTGTTGAACGCTTAATTTATTTGAATAAGAATCATTATTATATTTAGAATAATTCTCAACTTCATCATGAATCCCGATAATTATATTTTTTTAATGAAAAATATAAATATTCATTTTTTATAAATTGTAGATAAAATAAATGTAAATATTTGTTTTTAATTAATATTATAAAAAATTAAATCAAAAACTGTGTATGTTCAATTAAAGCTCTAAGGCAAATAAGTGATTAATTAATATACAAATAGTTTGAATTTTTACATGGTTAATTGCCACATGAATAGATAAATCCATTTACATCCAATGATTATTCAAAAGTTAACACCTTAATTGTATTAGAGCTTTTCCCTATTTAAGAATGCTTTTTTTAATTTTTTGACATAAAAAAAAGCGACTCAAAAGAGCCGCTTTTTTCTAACCGAAGTTAAACTCAAATTATTGAGCTTGACCAGGTTGAGCCACTACAGTACGGCTACCAGAAATCGTAGCGAATACGCGACGGTTCATAGCACGGCCTTCTTTAGTGTTGTTGTCAGCGATCGGTTGATCCCACGCGAAACCTTGAGTAGATAAACGAGCTGGGTCAACGTTGTATTCGTTAACAAGTGAAGATTTAACAGAGTTAGCACGGGCTAGTGATAAACGTTCGTTTAGAGCACGTGGACCAGTGTTATCTGTGTGACCTTCGATGTTAGCTGTAGCATTAGGGTATTCGCCTAATTTTTCAGCTACTTTAGCAATTTCAGGTTTGTATTGATCTTTGATGTTTGATTTGTTTGTATCAAAGAACACACGAAGTTCCATGTTAAGATCTTCAGTCAACTCTTGAGGAGCTGGAGCAACTGGAGCAACTGGAGTTACAGGAGCAACTTCAACTACAGGAGCAGCAGGTTTCAAGTGACCGCCAAGAACTACGTTAAGACCAGCTAAAGCTGTGTAGTTCCAGAAATCTTCATCGATGTTGTAAGTAGCACGAGCTTCAGTACGTAGAGATAAAGCATCGTTTAAGCGCCAGAAAGCACCTAGACCAGCATTACCCAAAGTACCTTCTTCAGTAGTACCACGGTCAGCACCTAAACCACGAGCAGCAGCTTCGTCAAATTTGTATTTATAGTGACCAGCACCTAACAATACATATGGCTTAACTTTGCTGTCATAGTTTTTAGTAATCAAATCAGAAGTAGCATAGAAGTTACCGTTGATTTGAGTTTGTTTGTACTCACCCCAATCAGTATCCACATCGCCTTTAACTTGGTTGTATTCAGCTTCGAAACCTAACCATGGAGTTAATTCAACACCAAGTGCTGCACCAACAAACAAGTCGTCTTGTAGCTCTGGACCTTCAGTAAGGTTGCCACGGCTGTTGTTGTGTTCAGAATCTTGGAAAGTGTAACCAAGCATTAATGGAGTAACAGTTACGCCTGCGTTTGCAGCTGCTAAAGGAGCAGCTACGAGCATTGCTAATGCAATACGACTCATTTTCATGGATTTATCCTCCAGAGATAACAATTGTTGTTAAAGCTCAAGCCGAAAAATTGGCTATCCTGAGATAGGCTTTCTTATACCCCAGTTTTTTTTTAAGCTATTCACACTGAATCATACAAACACTTTTTTCTTTTTCCAAGTGCTTGATTAATCTAATCAAGTAAATTATTGACAAAATTACTTACAATTTCCGTTGTAATTCGGTAAATTTTTACTCAATTTTGAGCAGTGAATCGCCTATTGTCACTTGCTATTTTCATTTTAACAGCTTTATCTAAAATTGAGTAATAAAATTCTATACTCAAAATTAATATCGCCATTAAAAACACATATAACACTAAACATATAAAAATAATATTAAATTTTGGATTAAATCAATGCTTTACAATAAAGAAACCGGCTTTACGTTATTTGAACTTTTGGTCTCAATTGCGATTATGGTCATTATCGTGACGATAGCTTTACCACATTTCAACAATTTAATGGCGCAGCAAGAAGCGAATAACATCAAATTGACTATTCAGAATCACAATGCATTCGCACGGGCTCAGGCCACTATTTATCATTCCAATATTGTGATTTGTCCTAGTCTTAACTTTAAACTTTGCCAACCTAACAACTGGAACAGTGGTCTGATCATATTTATTGACAGTAATAAAAACCGTCAAGTCGACGCAAATGAAAAAATATTGCTGCAAGATAAACTCAATTTAAAATATGGCGATCTCTCTTGGCGTGGGACTCTACACATTCCAAGTCTCACCTTTCAAGCCAGCTCAGGTTTACCCAATGGTTCAAATGGCAGTTTCTACTACTGTTCGAAATCAAGACTTCAACCGATCCGAGCAGTCTTAAGTCGAATGGGACATATCCGATTTGAAAACCCAGCCACTTGCTAATTTGAGAACCGGTGAGTCCAAAGCAGCCTTTTAAATTTGCTTTATTCCTGTTCAATTTTACTTATACTGCTGACGTATTCAAAAATTAATGTATAAGAAAATGGAGACATGTAATGACTGATATCGTCATCGTGAATGGTGCCCGTACAGCAATGGGTGGTTTTCAAGGGAGTTTAGCCGCTGTCACTGCACCAGAATTAGGCGCAGTTACGATTAAAGCAGCCATCGAACGCGCGGGTTTACAACCGACAGATGTTGAAGAAGTCATTATGGGCTGTGTGCTTCCGGCTGGCCTGAAACAAGGTCCTGCCCGTCAAGCGATGCGTAAAGCCGGTCTTCCAGATTCAACTGGTGCCGTAACCATCAACAAGCTGTGTGGTTCAGGTATGAAGGCCGTGATGCAAGCGGCAGATATGATTAAGGCAGGTTCGGCTCAAGTCGTGGTTGCAGGTGGTATGGAGTCAATGACCAATGCCCCGTATGTTTTGACCAAAGCACGAGCTGGCTACCGTATGGGCCACGGTGACGTTAAAGATCATATGTTCTTAGATGGTCTAGAAGATGCAGAAACGGGCCGACTCATGGGTTCTTTTGCGCAAGATATGGCAAATACCAAAGGCTATACACGCGAACAAATGGATGACTTCGCCATTCGCTCCCTTAAACGTGCTCAAACTGCAATTACTGAGGGTTATTTTGCTGACGAAATCGTGCCTGTCACTGTTTCGAGTCGTAAAGGCGATGTGATTGTCGATAAAGACGAACAGCCTTTTAACGCTAACATCGAAAAAATTCCAACGCTGCGCCCTGCTTTTGCTAAAGATGGAACGATTACCGCTGCCAATGCAAGTTCTATTTCTGATGGTGCATCTGCTTTAGTTTTAACTTCAGCAGATCAAGCTTCAGCAAAAGGTTTAAATCCGCTCGCAAAAATTGTGGCTTATGCATCAAATTCACAACATCCATCCGAGTTTACCATTGCACCTGTAGGCGCAATTCAAAAAGTTCTAGATAAATCGGGTTGGAATGTTGCTGATGTAGATTTATGGGAAATCAATGAAGCCTTTGCGATGGTCACAATGTGCCCTATTGATGAATTTAAATTAGATGCTGAAAAAGTAAATATCAATGGTGGTGCTTGTGCGCTTGGACATCCTGTTGGTTCTACCGGTTCACGCATTATCTTAACGCTGATCCATGCATTAAAACGCACAGGTGGTAAACGCGGTATTGCAGCACTGTGTATTGGTGGCGGTGAAGCGACTGCTGTGGCGATTGAATTGCTTTAATGCTCTGTAGACTCCCTTCGCAAAGGGCGATTTAGAGGGAATATTCTTTAATCCTCCCCTAACCCCTCCTTTAATAAAGGAGGGAGACTGAAAAATCCCTCTGTAAGAGGGATTTTTTATGCTTACATTTTAGACATAAATTGTTCACATACAGGTCAGCAAAGGCTCTTAAAATAAATGTCGACATAATAAAAAATGGATGACCATTATGCAGCTCAATCACTACTTGAATTTTCAAGGCAATACCGAGGCAGCCTTTAATTTTTATCGTTCTGTATTTGGTGGAGAGTTCCTCAATGTGATGCGTTATGGTGATATGCCTGCTGAGGAAGGCATTTCACTATCCGATGCAGATCAGCAAAAGATTATGCATATTTCCCTACCGATCAATGAATTTACCGTGCTGATGGCCTCAGATGTCAGCGAACAATTCTGTGCGCAATCCAATCAACCCTTTACCTTAGGCAGCAATCACTATATTTCGATTAATTTAGAAAGCAGTGAACAAGCTGAAGCCAAACGATTGTTTGATGCATTGTCCAAAGGTGGCTCTATAGAAATGCCTCTCGAAAAGACCTTTTGGGGTGCACTCTATGGCGCATTTACCGATCAGTTCGGTATTAAATGGATGGTCAATTGCCAGCTTAAAAATGAATAATCACTCATTAAAAGTATTTCGATCAATAAAAAAGCCTCCGAATGGAGGCTTTTTTATTGATCGAGGTACTTAAGCACCAGTTTGATAATGCGCTTGCGGCACTGCAGTTGAAGCTTGATATGGATTGGTAAAATCACCTAAGCCAGCAGCAGCTTCAGCAATATCTTTACCTTCTTTCACTACAAAAGTATCGAAACCTGAACGCTTCATGTAGTTCAACACATCTTTGAATACATCACCTGTTGCACGTAGCTCGCCTTGAAAACCTTGGCGACGTAACAACGCAGCAAATGAATAGCCACGACCATCGTTAAAACCAGCAAACTCGATAAAGATTGCATCTAACTGATCAAGCGGGAATTCATTGGTTTCAGGTGAAGCATCCACCGTTACGAAAAGTGCTTTTTTACCAGACACATTCGCAAGTTGATCTAACTGCTCAACTGTTAAAACCACGTCACCTTGTGGCAACACACCATCTTCACCAATGACTTGGTAAGTATTGTCTGCAATCGAGCCATCTTTAGAGAGGACTTGTAGTGCTGTATTAAGCATATGCACGCTCCTTAAATGGTTGGATGCCAACACGGCGGTAAGTATCAATAAACTCTTCGCCTTCTGCACGAAGGTCTAGATAAGTATTTAAGATTTCTTCAATGATGTCTGGTACAACTTCGGCTGCAAATGATGGGCCTAAGATGTCACCAATTGATGCATCATGGTCGGCATTACCACCCAAAGTGATTTGATAGAACTCAGCACCCTTTTTATCTACACCTAAAATACCGATATTACCGACATGGTGGTGACCACACGCATTCATACAACCAGAGATGTTTAAATCCAATTTACCCAAATTGTAAATGGTATCTAAGTCATCAAAACGACGAGAGATCGCTTCAGAAATTGGAATCGATTTCGCATTTGCCAATGAACAGAAATCACCACCTGGGCAGCAAATGATGTCGGTTAAGAACCCAATATGCGCACGTGCAAGATTATGTTGATCAAGGATTTTCCATAGATCAAACAAATCTTTTTGTGGTACATCCACAAGCGCAATATTTTGCTCATGTGTGGTACGGAACTCACCAAAGGTATATTTGTCAGCCAAATCAGCAATCAGGTTCATTTCTTCAACAGTCATATCACCCGGTGCAATACCCGCACGTTTCAGAGAAATCGTAACGATGCGGTAACCTTTGACTTTATGTGCATTGGTGTTGATGTTGAACCATTGTTTAAATTTCGGCTCTGCGGCAAATTGCTCTGCGAAATCTTCATCCGCATAATCTTGGTAATCAAATGGTGTGAAGTTCTCATCCATTTTCGCCAAGGTATCAGCATCGATTTTTAACGTTTTGATGGTATGTGCAAATTCAGCTTCCACTTTCTCTGCAAATACTTCTGGTGTTAATGCTTTCACCAAAATTTTGATACGCGCTTTATATTTGTTATCACGACGACCGTGTAAGTTGTATACACGAAGTACCGCTTCTAAATAAGCAATCAAATCTTCACGTGGCAAGAAGTCACGAATAAAGCTACCAATCACTGGGGTACGGCCTAAACCACCACCAACTTTGATTTTATAGCCAATCTCGCCTGCTTCATTTTTCACGATATACACACCGATATCATGGAAAGACGTTGCCGCACGATCAGTTTCTTCCAGTGCTGAAACTGCAATTTTGAACTTACGTGGCAAGAAAGCGAATTCTGGGTGGAAAGTTGACCATTGACGAATCAATTCACACGTTGGGCGTGGGTCAGCAATTTCACCTGCAACCACACCTGCATATTGGTCAGTGGTTGTGTTACGAATACAGTTACCCGAAGTTTGAATCGCATGCATTTGAACAGATGCGAGCTCTTGTAACATATCAGGCACATTTTCTAGTGCAGGCCAGTTAAACTGAATGTTTTGACGAGTAGATACGTGCGCATAACCACGGTCATAGTCCTGAGCCAATGACGCAATTTTACGTAATTGTTTAGAATTCATCAGGCCATAAGGTACTGCAATACGTAGCATCGGTGCATAACGTTGTACATAAAGGCCGTTTTGAAGACGCAGTGGACGGTATTCATCTTCCGTCAATTTACCTGCTAAATAACGTTCCGTTTGATCACGGAACTGTGCAACACGTTCATTAACCAGTTGCTGGTCAAAATCAGTATATAAATACATGGCGTACAGCTAGTAATTTCTATTATAACAATGCACAGCATAACGAGATTTCATCTATCAAGAAAATGCGTTTTTTACATATTTAATAGCGATTTTATTGATAAGACTGTCGCAATTTCACTGATATAGCGGATTTCGGTCCTTTACTTTTTATTTATTAATATATTGAATTATTTCTCCATTACTTAGCATAAATTTACATAAAGAATTTCAGCCAATAAAAAGCCCGATAAATCGGGCTTTTTATTTAGCGATGTAAAATCACTTATTTTTTATCTGGTAACGCATACGCAACAAGGTAATCACCAAGTTTTGTACCAAATGAACCATGACCACCAGCCATGATCACAACATATTGTTTACCATTTGCTTCATAAGTCATTGGAGTCGCTTGACCACCTGCTGGTAGACGACCTTCCCACAAAGTATCACCATTCGTTACATTGATTGCACGGATATAGTTATCTTGTGTTGCGCCTACAAACATGACATTACCAGCAGTCGAGATTGATCCACCAAGACCCGGTACACCAATTTTCACAGCAGGTAATTGGAACAATTTCGGTAAACTATCACGAATTGTACCAATACGTTTTTTCCAGACCACTTCATGTGTATTTAAATCTACACCTGCAGTAAAGCCCCATGAAGGTTGTTTACAAGGTAAGCCAAGTGGTGACAAGAAGGCTTTGATTTCCACACCATAAGGTACGCCATACATCGGTTGCACGCCTTGTTCAGTACCCGCACCTTTCGCAGTTTGCTCACGGTTTGGATCTGTAGGAATCAACTTAGTCACAAATGGCAAGCCAATTGGGTTCATCACAGCGACTTGACGGTCTTGGTTCACCGACATACCACCCCATTCAAATACCCCAAGGTTACCTGGGAATACCAATGTGCCATTTTCAGAAGGTGGTGTATAAATACCGTCGTAGTTTAATGATTTGAAATACACACGACACATCAACTGGTCAAACATAGTGGCACCCCACATTTGTTTATCAGTCAATTTATCTTTTGGTGCTAAATCAAAATCAGAGAACGGTTGAGTTGCAGAATAATGCTCACCTTTAGTTTGTGGTCCACGTTTTACAGTTTGTGGAACCGCTTTTTCGGTGATTGGCACAATCGCTTTACCGGTACGACGGTCAAGGACGAATGCATTACCTGTTTTGGTTAAGACATAGATCGCTGGAACAATATTACCTGATTTATCTTTGATATCTGCCAATGAAGGTTGTGATGGTACATCCATATCCCACAAATCATGATGTGTGGTTTGGAAATTCCAAATTAATTTACCTGTTGATGCATTTAATGCCAACATTGAGTTTGCATAGCGTTCATCTAATGGCGTACGGTGACCACCAAAAATGTCTGGTGTGCCTACACCTGTTGGCACATAAACGATGTCAAGTTTTTCGTCATATGCTAAAGGTGCCCATGCATTCGGTGAGGCTACAGAGTATTTTTGACCTTCACCTGGCATGGCATTTGGATCTTGCGCCCCTGTATCAAAGATCCACAATAATTCACCAGTATTAACATCATAACCACGGATGACACCAGATGGCTCTTTAGTCGAGAAGTTATCAGTTGTTGAACCGCCAATCACAATGGTTGTGCCAGTAACCACTGGAGGTGAAGTTGGGATATAACCGCCCGGATACGGATAAGGCATATCTTTTTGTAGATCGACTTCGCCGTTATGACCAAAATCACTACATGCTTTACCTGTGTCAGCATTGACTGCAACCAAACGACCATCATTTACAGGCAAGATCACTTTGCGCGGACATTCAGTAGAAGTCGAGCGTTTGTTCTCTAAGCTTTTTGCAAACTGAGTGGTATTTGCTGCGTCAAAATAAGACACACCACGACATGTTAAATGTTGATAGGTATTGTCCGCTTTAAGTTTAGGATCGAATGCCCATTTTTGTTTACCTGTCGCAGGATCAAGTGCAATTAAACGTTGGTGAGTTGTACACATAAACATGTCATTGCCGACTTTAATCGGAGTGACTTGGTTTGTGGTTTCACCTGAGTCGTTTTCTGTTGGTAACTCACCTGTACGGAAAGTCCATGCTACTTCTAAATCTTTAACGTTGTCGCTATTGATTTGGGTGAGTGGAGAATAACGTACACCACCTTGTGTACGACCATAGGCAGGCCAATCTTCAGGAGCAATACCCTCAATCGCTTTGGCTGTTTGAGGTTGTGCATTTTTAATTTCACCGTGAATTTCTTGCGGATCATTAAAAATTGAATAGATCATCACGATAATCGCAATCACCAGTGTGCCTGATAATGTAATTTTCGCAGTTTTGCCATTTTCCATACCGCGTGTCACGGCAGGAATCAGTAACCAAAGGCCCAATAAGCCTAAAATATCAAAACGCGGTGCAAGTGCCCAAAAGTCAGAACCTGCCTCCCAAAGTCCCCAAATCACTGTACCCAGCATCAACGCTGCATAAATGTATAAAGAACTGTTTTGAATTTTTCTTAAGTATATTGCTGAAGCCAGCATTAACAGGCCGGCGATAATGTAGTACCAAGAACCGCCAAGGACTGCCAGCCAGATACCACCAATCAATAGAACCAAGGCGAAAATTGCCATCACAACGACGGTAAATGTTCGCATCCCAGTTCCGGTAGATGGGTTGCTCATGTTGACCACCTCTATTGTCGAATGTTGTATTTGGTGCGTGAAACACATTCAACACACCACCGTTTTTATGTCGCAAAGAGAAGTTGTTACAAAAACAATTCAAGGGGAAATATCGTAATTTTTCTCAGAATTACCGAATTGCTTTTATAAGAACTCTAATTTGACATCAATTAAAATGCTGTTTGAAATTTGATACCGCCGACCCACGCATTCTCACCATTTTTGTAAGCACCGACGTGACGGATATATTGAATATTAGGACGAATAGTCAGCCAGTTTGCTGCATGAATACCGTAGTAAATTTCTGCGTCATACTCTTCACTTTGTAGACCGCGTGCATCAACGCTGTTATTGGCAATATTGGCATCATTCACATCATCATTGATACTGATACGACCCAAGCCAATCGCGATTTCATCCTGAGGACGTGCATCGAATGCGCCTTTGTATACCAAGCCAATGTTTTGCATATCACTCACATTGTTGGTGTCTGAGTCATGCACTGTGACATTTACAAAACCACTCAAACCACGTGAGGCATCGTCTTTGTGTGCTGTCAGTTGTTGTTTCGCCACAATCCAACCACCTTGATGGTGATCTTTTTCATTTACTGGGCTATCAATGACATCGGCATCAGCGGTACTGTAGTAGTAACCTGCACGGTATTCACCCGGTAGCTTTTGTGTCCCCACTTTTGGAGTCCACACCACTTCAGCAGGAATAATCGCACCTTTAGAACCATCAGTACTCAAGTTCCAACCTTTACCACGTTTTAGATTTTCAGGGTTGTATTCATAAACCCCGACTTGTGCGTAGAGTTCAGGCTGAATGTTATATTTCACGCGAGCAGCCCATTGGCTAACTGGCCAGTTGTACCATTGGTCACCAACCCAGTTACCCACTTGTGAACCACAAAGTGCTAGGTTTTGAAAGTCACAGTCAAAGCTGTTGAAATCTTCACCTTCACCAAAACGACCGACTTTAATATCTAATTTTTGGTCTAAGAATTTTTTCTTGATCCAAAAATCAGTCAAACGCCAAGTTTGACCACGACCCCACACTTCTTGTGTTGCACTTAAATGACCATTTAATGCATCTGAAGTTTGAGACAATGAACGACCATTACGTTCAGTGATATTGATTTGTGCTTCGGTATCTTTCCAACCCGCAATTTTTTCTAAATCGAGATGTGCCCCGATCGCGAATTGGTCCGCATATTCAGTGCCATGACCAGAAGCATGCTTTGCATCTAACAAAGTGGCTAATTCGCCACCATAACTAAAACTAAAATCGTAACCTTTCTGTTGAAGCGCTGTTCGTTGACCGTTCCAATCACCGAACATCCATGGGCTTTCAGAACTGAAAGCATCTGCAGTAGTTGCCGCTTGGGTTGCTGAACCCGCAAGCATTATGCCGAGGCTAAGATATAAAGATCCAAGTTTACTCACAGCTATTTTCATTTGGAGACCTATATACCAATTGTGTTAATAGCTCATATAATACTCTCACATTTGTATAATTTATTTATTTTTTTGTTAACAACTCTCAATATTTACATAGATATTTATCTAATTAAGAGATTTTAAAGGTTTTATTGTTTAACTTATCACCTTTTTTTATACCTTTCATAACCAATTATCCGCACCTAAAGTTTTACCCACATGGGTATAAATCAATGCTGATCTAGAAAATTTAATCGGACATGCCAGTTGAGTTTGTGTCATTGTGTCGCCTTCTTGTAGCGGAACTTCAACACACCAATGCCGCTCTTGGGCCAATTGTGAATTTAGAGCTTCGTCCAAACTTAAAACTGGTTCCACACAGACATCTTGAGAGGCAAAAATCTTTTTCCACTCAGCCCATGTTTTGGTTAGTATTTTTCGGGCAATTGCATGCTTAATTTCAGTCTGGTCTTGCGGATCAAATGACATGCCTTGCGTTGCTAAAGCGGGTAAATCTAGAATTTGCGCCAATCCATGTAAAAACTGTGGCTCCAAACCACCTATAGACAGATAACGACCATCTTGGGTTCGATAATAGTCATAGAAACTTCCGCCATTCAGATGTGCCGTCTCTGCCGCGGTTACCGCATTGGCAGCCAATACGCCAGCTGCAGCCATATTGTTCAATGCGACAGCGCAATCGGTCATGGAAATATCAATATATTGTCCTAAGCCGCTACGGTAACGCTCAATCACCGCAGCTAAGATGCCAGTAATCGCATGCATTGATCCGCCTGCCACATCGGCGATTTGAATCCCCATCGGTGGCGGGCCACTATCTTGGCGTCCGCTATGACCTGAAATACCCGATAAAGCCAAGTAGTTGATGTCATGCCCTGCACGGTCTTTGTAGTGCCCAGTTTGACCATAACCCGTAATCGAGCAGTAAATAAGTCGCGGATTAATTTCGGCCAAAACTGCATAATCCAAACCCAAGCGTTGCATGACACCTGGACGAAATTGTTCTACCACGATATCAAAATCTGAAATTTTGGCTTTGATCAATTCAATACTTTTCGGATCTTTTAAATCTAATGCGATGGATTGTTTATTGCGATTTAAATAACTATGCGCTGTGGCTTGCCCATTGGCATAAGGTGGCATCAAACGAACCAGATCGGGACGCGTCGGTGACTCAATATGCACAACTTCCGCACCCATGTCAGCCAAATACAAGGTCGCAAATGGCCCTGGGAGTAATGTCGAAAAGTCGAGTACTTTCAATCCTTTTAAAGCAGCTTCCATGGATATTTTTCTCTAATTGTGTAGATTTTTTATCCATGGTAGAAATATAAAATGATTAAAACAATGTCATGTTCAGCCATTTACCTTGATAGTTTCGGCAATTTACCATGTAAAAATGGCAAAACCGCTGTTGTAAATTGCCATGATTTCTTTTTTTAGCGTCATTTAGGTCAAACATTTGTGAACATTAAAGAGACTGAAGGATTAAACATGAGTCGTGATACGATCAGTATCCATTTCGTCAACGCAGCCTTAACTGGTGTGAAACGTCTCGGCATGGATGTCGAAACTTTATTGTCTCATGTTGGCATTGAGGCTGAACTTCTACGCCAACCCAAAGCGCGTATTTCACCTGAACAATACACACGTTTTATTAAAATGTTGTGGATGGTGACTCAAGACGAACATGTCGGTTTTGATATTCAACCGCGCCGCTTGGGTACTTTTGCCATTATGTGCCAATTGATTATTCATGCAAAAACCCTCGGTGATGCACTCGAATTGTCTTCGCAGTTCTACAAACTGTTTGGCGATGAATGGTCGGTGACACTAGAACGTGATAAGCACGAAGCACGTTTAGTTCCTCAAATTCCAAAATCTATGGACCCAGACCATTTCATTACAGAAAGTATGCTGATGATTTGGCATGGTCTCGCTTCTTGGTTGATTGAACGTCGTCTGCCTTTAGAGCGTGTTCACTTCGGTTATGAACGTCCTGAACATGCTGACGAATATGATGCCTTGTTTTTTGCACCTGTCATGCAGTTTGATACACCACGAACTGAAATTACATTTGCAGCGGATTATTTAGATTTACCCATTCGTCAAAACGAAGAAACGCTTGAAGAATTCTTAAAAGCGGCTCCTGCACAGTTATTGGTTAAATTTAAAAATACTAATTCATTAACATCTCGTATCCGTGATGTGCTGAAGAGTCAAATTGGCGAAGAAATGCCAACCTTGAACGATGTTGCTTCAATGCTGTATCTATCGCCGCAAACACTACGTCGTCGTTTAGCCGCTGAAGGTAAGAGCTACCAAGGTGTGAAAGATGCCTTACGTCGTGATGCTGCAATTCACTTATTGCTTAATCCAGACTTAACGCTTGAAGATGTTGCACAGCAAGTCGGTTTTAGTGAAACCAGTACTTTCCACCGTGCCTTTAAAAAGTGGACCGGTGTAACACCAGGCCTATATCGCCAATTACATGGTTATCATTAAGCAATATTCAAAAATAGCATTCTCTAAAACCTGATCTCGATCAGGTTTTTTTATTTCGGAAAATCTGCACGTTGTTTTTGACAAAGCAATGGATCGACGGGCGTGATCACGCGTTTGCCATCCTGTATCCGATACATTTCTGCCTTGGTTACATGATCATTTCGATCATACTCACAGGCTAAGCCGCCAGTCCCTTCATCTGAAGGATGAATGCCATAGATCATATAAATATAAAAACCGATCAAGCATACAAAACCTAAGCAGCCTGCAAAAACAAGCCAAGCCAGACCTTTCAACACTCGCTTCACATTTTTATGCATAAGCAGATCTTCAATATGTACTGAATCGATAGCAACTGATCTTAACCGATCCTCGCTTTCAATGTGCAGGTTGATTTTTATCTTATTCAGCAGCAAGCGTTGACCAAAAATATCAAACGACTCGCCCGTTCTCATCATTGCACCGGCTTGATTAATCCGTACACTCAAAAAACCAATAAAAATTTATAGATCATAGGGACAGGATTATGAGCGAGGCTTACATCATTGATGCCATTCGCACACCGCGCGGCAAAGGAAAAAAAGACGGTTCACTACATGCCGTTAAACCGATTAGCCTACTGACCAGTTTATTGAACGAATTACAAAACCGACATCAATTTGACACCGCTGCAGTAGACGACATTGTACTGGGCTGCGTGACCCCCATTGGTGACCAAGGTGCGGACATTGCCAAAACCGCAGCCATTGCAGCAGGTTGGGACAATGATGTGGCAGGTGTTCAGATCAACCGTTTTTGCGCCTCAGGTTTAGAAGCAGTCAATATGGCTGCGCAAAAGGTCCGCTCTGGCTGGGAAGACCTTGTGGTGGCTGGCGGTGTAGAGTCGATGTCTCGTGTGCCGATGGGCTCAGATGGCGGTCCTTGGGCGCTTGACCCTGAAACCAATATGGCCTGTGACTTTATTCCACAAGGCATTGGAGCCGATTTAATTGCCACCATTGACGGTTACAGCCGAGCAGATGTGGATGCCTTTGCAGCCAACTCTCAGCAAAAAGCCGCAGCAGCTCAAGCCAATGGTTATTTTGACCAATCTGTCGTTCCTGTTAAAGACAAAGCAGGCGTGACAGTTTTAGCCAAAGATGAATTTATTAAACCAACGACCACAGCAGAAGGCTTAGGCAAGCTCAACCCAAGTTTTGCCATGATGGGACAAATGGGCTTTGATGCCATTGCCTTGCAAAAATATCCTGAAGTCGGCGCAGTCAACCATGTACACCATGCAGGGAATTCATCGGGCATCGTTGATGGTGCTGCCGTAGTATTGCTTGCCTCTGAAAAAGCGATCAAAGAACAAGGCCTAAAACCGCGTGCCAAAGTGCTTGCCACTGCATTGGTGGGTGCAGACCCAACCATTATGCTGACTGGCCCTGCACCTGCTGCACGTAAAGCCTTAGCCAAAGCTAACTTAACCATTGATGATATTGACCTATTTGAAGTGAACGAAGCTTTTGCAGCAGTCGTGATGCGTTTTATTACCGAACTCAAGGTTGATCCTACCAAAGTCAATGTGAATGGCGGTGCAATTGCATTAGGACATCCGCTGGGTGCAACAGGCGCCATGATTTTAGGCACCCTGATGGATGAACTAGAACGCCAAGGTAAAAAACGCGGTTTAGCAACCTTGTGTGTGGGCGGTGGTATGGGCATCGCAACGATTATTGAGCTAGTTTAATTAACCGAACCGTACACAGCATTTGATACTTGGTATGTGTCATCCACAACCTGACCAAAAATTGAAAATAATGTTTCTGCGAACTTTTAGAAAAAAGACATTAGTTGACAGGTTTTGTGGATGACAAATGGTTTTGCCTACTTTTGCCGAAACAAAAGTAGGTCGAACCTGAATGAAGCTAAAGCACTGCTTTAGCTGAAATGAAAAAAACAGTAATAAACAAATTTGTAAAGACTCCGTAGTGACGATGAATAATTTAAATCTCAAAAATCACTAGCAAAGTCATAAAAATATTTGGATAAAATTTATGAGCGCAATTCAATTTGAAAAAAATGCCGACAATATCGTCATTTTAACTTTAGATTCTCCAAACCAATCTGCCAACACCATGAATGCAGACTTCCGCACGGCACTGGCTGAAACGGTAGACAAACTGCAAGCAGATGAAAATATTGTAGGGATTATTTTCCGTTCCGCAAAAAAAACCTTCTTTGCAGGCGGTGATTTAGACGAACTGATTCAAGCTACACCTGAGCATGCAACTGAATTCTTCAATATGATTGAAGAAATGAAAGCCAAACTGCGTTATATCGAAACACGCGGCATTCCTGTTGTTGCAGCCTTAAATGGCACAGCGCTGGGCGGTGGTTGGGAGTTAGCACTCGGTTGTCATTATCGAATCGCACTGAATGATGCTAAGGCGAAATTTGGCTTACCAGAAGTAACTTTAGGCTTACTACCGGGCGGTGGCGGTATTGTACGTATGGTACGTTTATTGGGTCTGCAAAATGCTTTTCCGCTCTTGATGGAAGGCAAACAAGTTGGTGTCGAAAAAGCCAAATCGCTCGGGCTGATTCAAGACACTGCAGATAGCCTTGAAGACCTGATGGACAAAGCGATTGCGTGGGTCAAAGCCAATCCAAAATCACAGCAGCCCTTTGATGTAAAAGGCTATAAAATTCCGGGCGGTACGCCATCGACTCCTGCTGTGGCGCAAATGCTCGCCATTGCCCCCGCTATGCTGCGTGACAAAACCAAGGGCTGTTACCCTGCGCCTGAAGCCATTATGTCGGCTGCTGTTGAAGGCGCTCAGGTCGATGTTGATACGGCGCTCACGATTGAATCACGTTACTTTACTTACCTTGCAACCGGTCAAATTTCTAAAAATATGATCGGCACCTTCTGGCATGGTCTCAACGCTATTAAGTCTGGTGCAAGCCGTCCAAAAGACGTCGCGAAATGGCAAGCCACCAAAGTTGGTATTTTAGGTGCAGGCATGATGGGTGCAGGCATCGCTTATGCCACAGCATCAAAAGGCATTGCAGTTGTACTCAAAGATGTTTCTGTTGAAGCTGCTGAAAAAGGCAAAGCCTATAGCCAAAAACTGCTAGATAAAAAAGTATCTCAAGGCCGTTTAAGTGCAGAAAAACGTGATCAAGTTTTAGGACTGATTCATGCCACTGCAGATGCTGCCGACTTACAAGGCTGCGACTTGATCATTGAAGCGGTATTTGAAAATGTCGAACTCAAAGCCAAAGTGACACAAGAAGCAGAAGCCTATTTGGCAGATGGCGGTATTTTTGCATCCAACACCTCAACCTTGCCGATTTCAGGCTTGGCCAATGCATCTCAAGATCAAGCTAAATTTATCGGTCTACATTTCTTTAGTCCTGTCGACAAAATGCAATTAGTGGAAATTATTAAAGGTAAAAACACTTCGGCTGAAACTTTGGCTAAAGCCTTTGACTTTGTGCAGCAAATTGGCAAAACGCCAATTGTAGTGAATGACAGCCGTGGCTTCTTTACCAGCCGTGTCTTTGGCACCTTTGTGCAAGAAGGTTTACGTCTGCTGTCTGAAGGCGTACACCCTGCCCGCATTGAAATGGCTGCACTAAAAGCCGGCATGCCTGTAGGCCCATTGGCGATTCAAGATGAAGTGTCTTTAACGCTGTCTGAGCATGTTGCGGCCGAGACACGTAAAGCCTTGCAAGCCGAAGGCAAAGACCTACCACGTTCAGGTGCGGATGACGTTATTCAAACGATGATTCATGAGTTCGGACGTAAAGGTAAAGTAGCTGGTGCAGGTTTTTATGAATATCCTGAAGGCGGTAAAAAGCACCTTTGGGATGGCTTGAGCAAATGGCAGAAAGATAATGCTATTTCTGAACAGGAAATGATTGACCGCTTCCTGTTTGTACAGTCACTCGATACCTTACGCTGCCTAGAAGAAGGTGTTTTGGAATCGACTGTTGATGGCAATGTCGGATCAATCTTCGGGATTGGTTTTGCCCCTTGGACAGGTGGTGCACTTCAATTTTTAAACCAATATGGTTTGGAAAAAGCGCTATTACGTGCCAATACACTAGAAGCAAAATATGGCGAACGCTTCAAAGCACCGCAATTGCTGAAAGACAAAGTGGCGAAAGCTGAGCAGATTTAATTATTCATTTTGAGCATGCAAATTTTGCTGTTCAATCACATCAAAAGGAGCTTCTGCTCCTTTTTATTTTCCTTCTCAGTCGCGTGTTTGCAAACAAGCCTAGAATTTACGCGAACTCTCATCAGTTTTATGTTATAAAGTAACAAGTTTTTTGATTTCTTTTTATCCGATTGAGTAGCTTGTTATGACAGATCATACTTCTCCTGAAAAATCACCATGGGGCTGGAAAGCACTGATTATCTTCTGTATTTTAGGTGCGCTATTCATGGGTATTTTCTGGCTTGCTGTGACCAATGAACCAGACTATATGCCGAGCCAACAGAAAAAAGACAATACTCAACAGCATGCATTTAAAAATGCCCCTGTGATGTCAGAAGAAGCGTTGAAAAAGGCGCAAGCTGATCAAGCAGCTCGTGAAGCATCTGCACCGACTGCAGCAGACATGCATATGACCGAAGAACAACATGCACATATGGATGACATGAGCCCTGAACCTACTGCATCGAATGATCATGGTCACTAAGCTTTGACCCAATCTATGCAAATAAAAAACGCTTAAAATATTAAGCGTTTTTTATTTATAGCTGTCCAATTTTAAGTATTTAAGCCAAAGCCATATACATATCTTGATGCGGAATACCACAATCTAAATATTCATCACCTTCAACAACAAAACCCAACGCTGCATAAAAAGGGATAGCATGCACTTGTGAAGATAGTTTTAAATATTCACGTTGCTCTAATGTCGCTTGTTGAATGATGGCTTGCATCAAGATTTTACCAATCCCCTGACCGCGATGAGCCTTTAAAACAGCAACACGGCCGATACTGTTATTTTTCAACAAACGAGCAGTTGCAACAGCTTTCATCCCATCATGAACAATAAAATGCAGTGAAATCGCATCTTCTGCATCCCACTCATCCGCGGGCGATATCTGCTGTTCTAAAATAAAGACCTGTTCACGTATCGGTCGAGCTGCAGATGCCAGTTGCTCCCACGGTCCGAATTGAATATTTAACTGCTGCATCCCGTCATCCTTTAGCATTTACAGCCAATATCTTGCTGGTCCCATTGATCATTCAACAATAATTCTAACGAATGCTTTTGAATGCCATACATGTCTTTTAAAGCTTGAATCTGTGCCAATACCGCTTGATCAGGTTCGACATAGTCTGCACGTTTGGTTGCCAAGATCATTTTATTTTTACTGGTATGTTCAAGTGCCACAAATTCAAAGACTTTGGTTTCATAACCATATGCTTTTAATAAAAGTGCACGAATCGTGTCAGTAAGCATCTCTGCTTGCTGGCCTGCATGAATACCAAATTGCAACATCGGTGCAAGTACTTGCGGCGCTTTCAATTGCGGACGCAGTTCTTTATGACAACACGGCGCACACATGATCATTTGCGCATTTAATCGAATACCGGTATGAATCGCAAAGTCCGTTGCCACATCACAGGCGTGCAGCGCAATCATGACATCTAAGCGCTCAGGCGCATATGTACGCACATCGCCTTGGAAAAAATCGAGTTTGCTAAAATTCGACTGCTGCGCAACGCTTTGGCAAAATTCCACCATTTTCGGATTCAGCTCAACCCCTGTCACTTTAGGCACTTGCTGGTGTTTTGCTAAATAATCATATAGTGCAAAAGTCAGATAGCCTTTACCTGAACCAAAATCCACGACATGTAGAGATTGATTGGTCTCTTTGATCTGACTTAAAGCACCTGAAAAATTTCTACAAATTTATTAATTTGTTTCCATTTACGCGCCATGCTCGGAATAATTTGTGCTTTGGCATCCGTAATGCCCAATGGCTGTAGAAAGAAACTGTCTTGATCGACATAGCGATGTTTTGCTCGATCATGCCCTTGCTGCTCCGTAGGATTTTTCCCTAAAGCAGGCTGCTTTTTGCTAATGCTTAGCATGGCTTTCTTTTTATTTTTCTTAAGCTGAATTTCTTCATCTAAGGTCATCAGGTTGGCTTGCTTACAACAACTCAATAAACTTTCGACTTGTTGATATGCAGATGCGATTGGATAATTTTTGGTGATATCTTGAGTTTTGTAACGATATAAACAGCTGAGAAATGACTCACCTTGCAGCGAAATGACTCGCAAGGTCATTTTTTCTAATTGGTCTAATTCACCTTTATACTGACTCAAAATCATGCGATCAAAACGCTGTGTTTCAATGGCTTGCTGAAAGGCTGCTAAAAATTGCTGCTCTTGCGTAGAGGGAGAAGCCAATGATGACATAATATAAACCTAGATAAATTTGCAAAACAATTTTAAATCTTCTTACACCAAAAGCAAAATTGAATTACTATACATGTGTATATTTAAATTATTATAAAAGATACGTTATGAATCCTCCCCATCTTTTAGCTTATGACCAAGCTGAAGAAAGACTGAATTTCTATACCCATGCTTTCGGTGCAGCGTTGTCGGCCATCGCAGGTATCCTACTGATTTTAAAAGGATCATATCTTCCAACTGGAAAATGGCTTGCACTTTGGGTGTATGCATTCAGTATGCTGTTATTGTTTTCAGCGTCGAGTCTATATCACTTCGCAGAATCTCCTGAGCGCCGTGGTTGGTACAAAAAACTCGACCATACCGCAATCTATTATTTAATTGCAGGTACTTATACCCCGTTTCTGGCAATCGCACTGCCTACCGCAAAAGCGCATTATTTACTCATTGCACTGTGGGTTATTGCCGCTATTGGAACACTATTCAAATTAATTTTCATTCATCGTTTTCAAAAGATTTCGTTGATTGCTTATTTGGTGATGGGATGGCTTGCAGTACTGGTAATGGATGATATGCAACGCTTTTTATCTGATCAAGCTTTAACCTACCTGATCATTGGCGGGCTATCTTATACAATCGGTGCATTGTTTTATGCCTTAAAAAAGGTAAGATATACACACGCTATCTGGCATATTTTTGTATTGATAGGTGCAGGATCACATTTCCTGTCGATTTATCTCTACGTGATATAACCCACTGACACTGCATTCTTTAGTGACCCTAATTCCGCAGTCCGTAAGTTGGTATTTCGTATTTTTTTAAGAAATTACGCCTTTTTTAAAAAGATTACGCTTTTAAAACTAAGTTCAATTATTTTTAGTAAGTGTAAGGTCCACCATGGCGTCTTCAAGTGCTGCTGCCACTGAACAGCAACCAACAAACTCAAAATTCCGCGTACTTACAGCAAGTCTTGTAGGTACCACAATCGAATTCTTCGATTTCTACATCTATGCAACTGCGGCTGTAATTATCTTCCCGCATCTGTTCTTCCCTGCAAGTACAGATCCAACAACCGCAACGATTCAATCTCTAGCAACGTTTGCGATTGCCTTTATTGCTCGCCCGATTGGTGCAGCATTCTTTGGCCATTTAGGTGACCGTATCGGTCGTAAAGCCACATTAGTTGCCGCTCTCCTCACCATGGGGATTTCTACAGTATGTATCGGCTTGCTTCCAACCTATGCTCAAATTGGTATCGCTGCTCCGCTCATGCTTGCACTTTGTCGCTTAGGTCAAGGTCTGGGTTTAGGTGGTGAATGGTCAGGTGCCGTGCTACTTGCAACTGAAAATGCGCCAGAAGGCAAACGTGCTTGGTATGGTATGTTCCCTCAATTAGGTGCGCCAATCGGCTTTATTCTTGCAACAGGCTCATTCTTGACCTTAGGTCACTTCATGTCTGAAGCTGAGTTTATGCAATGGGGTTGGCGTATTCCATTCATTGCAAGTGCGCTATTGGTTATTGTCGGTCTGTGGATTCGTTTAAAATTACATGAAACACCAGCGTTCCAAAAAGTATTGGATAAGCAAAAAGAAGTAAATATTCCGTTCAAAGAAGTGATCACTAAGCACTGGGGGATGTTAATTCTCGGTACGATTGCCGCGATTTGTACATTTGTAGTGTTCTACTTAACCACAGTATTCGCTTTACAATGGGGTACAACCCAGCTTGGTTACACACGTGAAGAATTTTTAAAACTTCAACTGGTTGCCACACTTTGTTTTGCTGCCTTCATTCCACTTTCTGCTGTATTTGCTGAAAAATTTGGTCGTAAAACGACTTCGATTGCGGTATGTGTTGTATCTGCATTGTTTGGCTTAGTCTTCTCAAGCATGCTTGAGTCTGGCAGTACTGCGATGGTGTTCTTATTCCTATGTATCGGTCTTGCGATCATGGGTTTAACCTATGGTCCAATTGGTACGGTATTGTCTGAAATCTTCCCAACGTCTGTACGTTACACAGGTTCAGCTTTAACCTTTAACATGGCAGGTATTTTTGGTGCATCTTTCGCACCACTGATCGCAACTAAACTTGCAACTGGCTATGGTTTATATGCAGTAGGTTACTACCTAACTGCGGCATCAATCCTTTCATTGATCGCGTTCTTAATGATTCGCGAAACCAAAAATGATGATGTGAATAATCAGGTTTAATCTGCACATAATAAAAAAGCCAGCACATATTGCTGGCTTTTTTATGTCTCAAATTGAGTCAATGAACTGATGAATACTCTGTAGTTGACAGCATTTTAAATAATTAAATTCATGCATGCAGCTTAGATCCCACTGAGTAGCAATACACATCTTATGTTGCAAGACACGGTCATTCACTTAATTTCAAACAGCAAATGAATGGCACGATTCAATTTTATTAACCAAACAAGGCCTGTAGCTCTACATCAAGAAGAACATTCACCAAACCGTTTAGCGATAATGAACGGTAGTTTTTGATTAAACCAACTCGATAATATCAATGGTCGGTGGCACAAGAAAACGGAAAGGTACCCCAACCATGCCCGTACCAACAGTGACAAAGACATCTGCATTGTCATGCTGATATAGCCCTTTTTTATGACCTAAAATCGACACTTTTTTCATTACATAATCGGTCAACCATGGCAATTCCACTTGTCCACCATGTGTATGACCCGACAACATCAATGGTCGTCCCGGAAGTTTAGGTACCATATCGACGGTATCTGGATTATGCGACAAAATGATCCAAGGCTTATCTTGTGGCAATTCTGGCAAATAGCGCATATCGGCTTTACCTGCCCACAAATCCCCAACGCCTAATAAACGAAACTCATTAAACTCAACCACTTGCCCTTCGATATCCACCACATGATTACTTTCTAATGCATGTTTTAACAGCGCTTGAATAGGCGGACCGGGATATTGCTCATCATGATTACCATTCACCGAATAAATTGGAGCAATAATTTTTTTCAGTACAGCCAATTCTTCAGCTAACTTATTTTCTGGCTCGTAAGTCCAATCCCCTGCAACCACGACCAAATCAGGATTTTGCGCATTGATTTTATCGACGATCATTTTTAACTGACGTTCATGACCTGAAAATAAACCAATGTGTAAATCACCAATTAAAGCAATGCGAACTGGCTTTAATAATTGTCGTGTTTCGTTTAATTGATATTGGCATTTTTTCACCTGAATCATGTGCGGCTCGATAAAGCGGGCATAGCACAAAAGCCCAGTAACAGCACCGACAAAAATCGCTTCATGCAGTGAATAATAGCCACTCCAGCCTGCATAAAAGCTAAAGAAGAATAAAGGGATAAGTAAATAAGAAAGATAAAATGCCAACAAATGTACGAAAGCTTTAAATGGATGAATCGTTTCCGTGCGCGACTGACTTAGCCAAGCTTGGGAAATTGCCCAAACGCCTAACACAGCCAATCCGATATAAAAATACATCACTACGGAATCTAATTCCCACATACATTTGCTCTACAATTTGTTTAACAAGAAAACTCGGTCATTGTATTTATCTTTTCACAGCTGACACTTATACTCAAATCAAATTTTTTAGTATGTCTAACAGTATGAACTTAGCTACACTGAAACAGCAAAATTTGCCCTTCATACACAACCACGCTAAGGCGGTTTTGCTGAGTTGTAGCCTTGTTTTGACTTTATCTGCATGTAGTACCTTGCCTAAACAGCAACCACAACCTGTGGAATATGCCTTTAATACCCCTACAGACGATACTAGCCTCGCCAAAATTGTGCTGCCGCTACGTGAACAAAATCCAGACTTAACCGGTTACCACGTTCTTTATGACCCATTAGAGGCCTTAGCGGCTCGGATTGAGCTGATTAATAAAGCCGAAAAAAGTTTAGACCTACAATACTATATTTGGGATAACGACAAAATTGGTGCTTTGGCCCTACATGCCATGATCAAAGCTGCAGATCGTGGGGTCAAAATTCGTTTATTGGTCGATGACAACAATGCCAAAAAAATGGAAGGCATTTATATGGCACTCGACCAACATGCCAATATTGATGTCAAACTGTATAACCCCTACCGCTTCCGACATTTCCGCCCTGTCGATATGGTGCTGGATCTAAAACGCATCAACCGCCGTATGCACAATAAAAGCTTTATTGCAGACAATCAGATCGCACTGATTGGTGGTCGCAATATGAGTAACCAATACTATAACGTCAGTGATAACTATCAATTTTCCGATGTTGACGTCATGCTGGTCGGTGCGGCATCCGATGAAATCATCCATTCTTTTGACGAATATTGGAATGATGATTATGCCTTTCCAGTACGTCAATTGGTCAATCCACGCCACTATAGTTTGCGCTTTGACAGTCTCAAACAACAACTCGATGACTATAACCAAGAAGCCACTGTGGTCAATTATTTGGACTTAGCTAACCGTTCACATGCCTTTGATGACTGGCTCAACAATAAAATCCAATTTGATTGGGTCAAAGCCGAAGTGGTCA
This sequence comes from Acinetobacter sp. YH01009, assembly GCF_013420765.1. Lineage (NCBI taxonomy): Bacteria > Pseudomonadati > Pseudomonadota > Gammaproteobacteria > Moraxellales > Moraxellaceae > Acinetobacter > Acinetobacter sp. YH01009. Next base: position 130,062 of record NZ_VOYE01000012.1, read on the forward strand.
AAGATTCCCCGAGCAAAATCAAATCTAAGGCTAAAAAAGAAGAGCATCTCAACTTTCAGCTCCTCAACCGTTTAGATAAACCGGAACAAAGTGTCGATATCGTTTCGGCCTACTTTGTCCCAGAAAAAAAAGGGGCTGAACGCCTAAAAAATCTTCGTGCAGATGGCGTAAAAGTCAGAGTCTTGACTAACTCATTCCAGGCCAATGACGTGCCATTGGTTCATGCTTTTTATAGCAAATATCGTCAAGATCTCTTGGAAAACGACGTTCAACTCTATGAATTTCTCTCTAGACCTGATGCAGAAAACCTCAACACCAATACCAAAGAGTTGGCGGAAAAATCTAAAGTTAGTCTAAAAGGTTTAAGCCGTTCAAGCCTGCATGCCAAACTGATGGCAATTGATGAAAAACAAGTCTTTATCGGCTCATTTAACTTTGATCCACGTTCAGCATATTTAAATACTGAAATTGGGGTATTACTAAATAGTCCGCGTTTAGCCAAAGCCGTCCACTACACCATGGATGAAAATTTAAGTAAATATGCCTATAAGTTAGTGCTCAATGCAGACCAACAGATCAATTGGAAAATTAAGCTGTCAAATGGTCAAACGCGTATTTATCCACGTGAACCGAAAATCAAGTGGTGGCAAAAAGCGGGGGTGAAATTTATCTCTTGGTTGCCGCTCGAAGGCTTTATGTAAGGATTGTGCTGCAAAGGCATCCCCTGCAGCCTGTATCATTAAATTATTTAGCTTCAACTGGAACTGGCGCTTTAAGAACTTTAGCTTGAAGCTCTGCTAATCCCTGATTCATTTTTTGCTGCACTTCTTGTGTCAGACTGTCAACAGTATGACCTGCCGAATCAATTGCGGGCAATGTCATCAGATGCGCGGTGACATTCGGCATTTCTAAGACATTTTTGACATGTCGATCAAAGCTAATGTCTCCGACATAGGGTGCAATATTGTCTAGTTCACCATCTTGATTTACATAGCAAATTAAACAAATTTGGACTGGGCGTTCGGCTTCAATCGCCGCACCTAAAATACGACCATGAATTTTTTTAATTTTGCTGCCATCTGAAGTGGTGGCTTCTGGGAAAAAGAGTACCGGCGTATCTTGTTTTAAGAAGCCCGTAATTTGTTCTTTAATTTTAATCGAGTCGCCAGAGCCACGCTTAATAAATAAGGTGCCACCGCCTTTCGCCAAATTACCCAGCACTGGCCATTTTTCAATTTCAGCTTTCGCCAAAAAGAAAACACGTGCGCCAGAACCCAAAACTGCCACATCTAACCATGAAATATGATTACTTACCCAAAGGGCTGGTTGACGTGGAATTTCGCCATGCACTTTGACTTCAAGATTAAATACTTTGCATAACTTGCGACAAAAATACTGCACATAGCGGGTATTTTGCGGGTTATTCGGGTCTTTATACAATTGATGACGATAAACCAAATAAAAACCCTGCGTCACGGCAACAGCTGCTGCACCGACTTTTTTACAATACAAATAAAATTTTGAAAACACATTAATTTGCGGTGTATTGACGATTTGAGGTTGATTCATAAACGGTTCACTAAAAGGACACGGTGCCACAATTTGGCGTAAATTTTCATCATCATATACCGAAGACAGTTTTTTTGCATTGATCATAAAAACCGAAGTCGAAGATAATATTTTCCCATTTTAATCGTTTTTAAAAATCAAATATTATTTTTATATCGGTTTTAAAGGTTAAAATTATGAATCATTCATATTCAGACAATCCCCCTATTTCTTCATGGCAAGCGTTAAAAGCCATTGCTGGTTTTTCACTGATATATATGAGTGTGCTTTTTTTACTGGCACTGAGCTTTCGCAGCTTTCTCTAATTGAACTGCAGGTCGTACAGCAACTTTGCCATTAATCCATCACTTAGATTAACCACCGCACTGCATTTTCGCCTAAAATGAATCTTTAAACAGGAGTGTGTGCTGAGTGGAAAATTTAAATCAACATCAAGCGAGCGGTGAACGCGTAATTTTAGTCAGTGTGGCAGTACAAATGCTTGCAGACCTTGATGCCGAAGAATTCCACTTACTTGCTCAATCTGCAGGTGCCAATATTCTGCAACATGTGCATGCTCAACGTATTAAACCTGATGCCAAATTATTTATCGGCTCAGGGAAAGCTGAAGAAATTGCAGAAGTGGTTGCAGAGCATGAAGCCGAATTGGTCATCTTTGACCATGCCCTCACCCCTGCCCAAGCACGTAATCTTGAACGCATCATGCGTTGTCGTGTGGTCGATCGTACAGAATTAATTTTAGATATTTTTGCCCAACGCGCACGTACCTATGAAGGTAAATTGCAAGTTGAGTTGGCCCAATTACAACATATGGCTTCACGACTGATTCGTAGTCGTGGCGATCTCGATAGCCAAAAAGGTGGGATCGGCCTACGTGGACCGGGTGAAACGCTGCTGGAAACTGACCGTCGGCTACTCAAGCTCCGTATGGGACAACTCAAAGCGAAACTTGAGAAAGTCCGTCAAACACGTATGCAAGGTCGTGTGGCACGTCAAAAAGCCGCTGTTCCAACTGTGTCATTGGTGGGTTATACCAATGCGGGTAAATCGACCTTATTTAATAATTTAGCGAAAAGTGATGTCTATGCAGCAGACCAACTGTTTGCGACACTTGATCCGACCTTACGCCGTCTACATTGGGATGGTATCGGCAACTTAGTGCTCGCAGATACTGTAGGTTTTGTGCGTAATTTATCGCACTCATTGGTCGAGTCGTTTAAAGCCACCTTAGAAGAAACCTTGGAGGCGACCTTATTGTTACATGTCATTGACTCCAGCAGTCCTGACATGATGGAACAAATCGAGGCTGTCGAAAAAGTACTGAAAGAAATTGGTGTCGATGTTCCGATTCTGCGCGTTTATAACAAAATTGATGTCAGTGGCGAAGATCCTAAAATCATCTATGGCAAGCCGCATCAGCCGGAACGTGTTTATGTCTCAGCACATAGTGGTAAAGGTCTTCCCTTATTACGCCAAGCGGTTCAAGAATGCTTAATGGGACAGATTCAAAGCTTTGAAGTCCGTCTAAAACCGGCTTATGGTAAATTAAGAACACAACTATATGCGCTCAATGTGATCCAAAATGAAAGTTATGATGAACAAGGCAACTTAATTTTGCATGTCATCATTGCCCCGCATAAGTTAGAACAACTGATTAAACAGGCGCATTTACCCATTGATGAAATATTGGGAACGCGTGCGCAACAATTTCAACGTCCACTTGAAGAATTTGAAATTAAAGATTAAATCGGTTAAAACTTGATTAGTATAATTTTAACGAAAGACAAAAATGGACTGGATCAAGCGCATCGACTGGAAAGCCTGGATAGGCACTATTGCATTAATTATTATTTTCCGTGAAGGCGCGGTCTGGGTCATGAAGCAATTCAATCACCCAGAATTAGGCAATCTAGTCGGTTTGATTGCCCTCTTGATCGTGCTTTCATTTTGGAGAAAATTCAACAAAATTCCAGCCAGTTTGGTCGATACCAATAATAAAATCATGAAAGAAAGTGCCTTTGCCTTCTTACCCATTAGTGCAGGCTCATTGCTGATGATGATGCATTTAGGTGATGAAATTCCAATGTTTTTGATTGTTCTCTTTGTCAGCACCCTCATACCGCTGTGGGTCTACGCAAAAATGTCTAAGAAATGGCTATAAGGAGAATCAACATGCTTTCAATCATCTCTGGATTCATCATTACCCTGATCGCCTATCTTGTCGCAAAACCTATTAATAAAAAATTACCGCAAATCCCCGTGATTGTGATTGGGATGTTTTTCGTCATTGGTATGCTCTATCTTTTTGGCATTTCCTATGAAAGTTATATGGCACAGGTCAATCCACTGTTCAATAACTTACTCGGCTATGTCACAGTGGCCTTGGCCATTCCTTTAGCAGCGATGCGCTACGATGACTTGCCTTTAAAAGCCGTGGGCGGGATTTTAGTCTTTGCCAGTATCAGTGCCGTTGCCCTCCCTATGGGGCTGGCTTATTTACTGCATCTGTCTGATCCAACCATTATGGCTTTCGCTACACGAGCTGTGACCACCCCTATTGCCATCAACATTGCTACGCTACTGCATTCCCCGATTCCTTTGGTGATTTTGATTGTGATTTTATCAGGGGTGATTGGTGCAGCATTTTCACCCATCATACTCAAAAATATTCATGATGAACGTGCATCAGGACTCGCCTTAGGACTTGCTGCACATGCAATTGGCACAGCTCAAGCTTGGCAGCGCGGCAGCATTGCTGGGCGCTATGCGGCATTTGGCATGGCGGTAAATGCAGTATTCACAGCAATCTGGTTGCCAACTTTCATACTCTATCTACAAAATATGTGACTGAGCAATCACTTTTAAATGATTGTTTTGTATAAAAAATAAACTTAATATAAATTCTAGGGTACACCACAACACATTGAACGATGTGCTGTGGATGTTACATTTTTGGTAAAGGCACTTTTGTGCAACATGTCAACTTTCCCGAATAAAATGTAAATATTTAGGCTTAGAGTAGTTGCTCTAAGTTCAAATATTACCTAGTATGATCAATAAACCCTCACAAAGTGTATTGATAAAGGATTATTAATATGATCGAAAAAAGTTTGAAATGGGCTGCATTATTTGGTGCTGTAGTCACAAGCTCTGCACTCTATGCTCAAGATCTTACAGGGACTTGGCAACAAATTGACGATAAAACCGGTTCGCCTAAAGCACTGATCGAAATTCGAAAAGATGCCAAAGACACCTATACCGGCAAAATTGTGAAAGTGACGCCACGTCCGGGTTATACACCAAAGGAAAAATGTGTGAATTGCCCTGCACCTTATACCAACCAGCCTATTTTAGGGATGGATGTATTTAAGGGGCTGAAACTTGAAAGTGAAAATACCTACTCTCAAGGAAAAATTATTGATCCTTTAGCAGGCAAAATTTACAGCTTAAAAGGCAAAATTTCTGCCAATGGTAAGCGCTTACATTTACGTGGATATCTGGGGATTTCCGCAATTGGTCGTACACAGACATGGATTCGCGCTGAATAAATTTTAAATTTATTCAGTAAATTGATTTGATATAGGTGAACCACCTACAGGGAATATCTGATGAAAAAATTAAAAGTGAGCCTCTTATTCTTAGCTGCTGTAATGAGTGGTTCAGCTTTTGCTCAAGACCTTTCAGGAACTTGGCAACAAATTGATGATAAAACAGGTTCACAAAAAGCCATTATTGAAATCCGTAAAGAAAGTAATGGCACATTCGTGGGTAAAATCATCAAAGTGACGCCGCGTCCGGGCTATACACCACGCGACACCTGCGTAAACTGCCCTGCACCCTACAAAAACAAGCCAATCTTAGGCCTTGATATCTTAACAGGTTTAAAACATATTGAAGGCACTAATAACTACGACAAAGGCCGTATTATTGACCCTCTTTCAGGCAAAGTTTACGACACAAAAATCCGTTTAAATGCCAGTGGGAAACGCCTAACTTTACGGGGTTATATGGGTGTTTCTGCACTTGGTCGTAGCCAAACTTGGATTCGCCAAGAGTAACCTCAAACAAGTAAAAAAACCGCCGACATGGCGGTTTTTCTTATTCCGAATATCTTCAAATTATTTTTAAATTAAAGTTGACTATTCTCATAAACTTTCTAACATACGTGCTCATAAATCATGCTTCTCGGGGACAAGCGATCATGTTTAAAAAAATATTATTCAGCCTATGTACATTGGGTATGATGAATGTTGCATTTGCAAATGACATTGCTGGCACATGGCAACAAATTGACGATAAAACAGGAGCTGCAAAAGCAATTATTTCGATTCACAAAGAATCAAATAATACCTATACCGGTAAAATTATTAAAATTACACCACGTCCGGGCTATACACCGCAAAAAAACTGTAATAAGTGCCCTGCGCCTTATACCAACCAACCGATTCTCGGCATGGAAATTGTTAAAGGTTTAAAGCAAATTAATAATACGAATAATTATGAAAAAGGTCGTATTATCGACCCTCTTTCTGGCAAAGTTTATGATGCTAAAGTCCGCTTAAACAGCACAGGAAAACGTATTTCGATCCGTGCAAGTATTGGCGTTTCAGTCTTGGGTCGTAACCAAACTTGGATTCGTTTAGACTAATCCACACACCAATAAAAAAGCCGCACGAATGCGGCTTTTTTATTTTTAAATACTTACATTACAGGATTATCGACCGCAAACATGCACTGATCTTCTAAACGATAGGCCATCAACTGATTGCCCCAAACACATCCGCCATCCACATTTTGGATTTTTGCTGAAATGCTTTTTCCTTGTAAAGCAGCCCAATGACCAAAAAGAATTTGATGGGTCTGAGCTGCTTGTGACTCAAACTCAAACCATGGCTTAAAACCCTTCGGCATAGGGTCATCGAGTGAATCTTTAAAACTGAACTCTAATCGACCTTCTGCATCGGTTAAGCGCATGCGGGTCAAATAGTTGGTAATACAGCGTAAGCGCGCATGACCAGACAAATCATCCGACCATAGGTTCGGCTCTTTACCGTACATCACTTGAAGAAACGCATCGACCACATCAAAGTCGTCATGACCAATCACCGCTTCCACTTCCTTTGCCAAGTCTGCGGTTTGCTGCGCAGTCCAATTCAAAGGAATACCCGCATGAGTCAAAATGGTTTGCTCATTCGGAAATAGACACAGCGGCTGCTTGCGTAACCAATCAATCAAATCATCACTTTCTAAAGCGTGAATCACATCATCGATATTGTCTTTAGGATTGATATCCTTAATACCGCGAGCGCATGCCAGCAAAGTCAGATCATGATTGCCCAGTACCGTCGCCGCAACTTCACTATCCACTAATTTTTTGATGAACCGCAAAGCGCCTACCGAGTTTTCACCCCGTGCGACGAGATCACCGGCAAACCATATAAAATCTTGGTCTGCATCAAACTTAATCTCTTTCAGTAAAGCTTTTAATGCTTCAAAACAGCCTTGAACATCACCAATGACATAGTTATAGCGAATATTGCGAGTCATAATTATTTAAGCCACCATTTGATCTGCTAATGCGACAAATTCTGCAAGTGTTAGGGTTTCTGGACGCGCCATTGGATCAACCCCTGCATTTTCAAAACCATCTTCAACCAACATGCCTTTTAAGCTGTTACGCAAGGTCTTGCGGCGCTGAGTAAAGACATGTGAAACTAAACGCGCAAGCGCTTTTTCATCTTTCGCCATAATCGGTTTAACGGCATAAGGCTCTAAACGGAATACCGCAGAGGTGACTTTTGGCGGCGGATTAAATGAGCCCGGTGGCACTTCAAATAAAAACGTCGGTTTGCAGAAATATTGAATCATCACCGATAAACGACCATATTCTTTAGTATTCGGTGAAGCGGTAATACGGTCCACGACTTCTTTTTGCAGCATGAAGTGCATGTCTTTGACTTTGTCGCCAAACTCCAAGAGATGAAACAGCAGCGGAGTCGAGATGTTATACGGCAAGTTGCCAACCACGCGCAGAGGACGGCCTTCGGCAAACAGCTCGGTAAAGTCATATTTCAGCGCGTCGGTTTCAACAATGGTCAAGCGCTCAGGATGCGGCACACGGCCCGGCAAACCTGCAGCTAAGTCACGGTCCAGCTCAACCACAGTTAGAGCATCACATTCACCAATTAAAGGCGATGTAAGCGCGGCAAGACCGGGACCAATTTCGACAATATTGTCACCAGTACGCGGATTTACCGAACGTACAATTTTGGCAATAACACGTTGATCATGTAAGAAATTCTGTCCAAACCGCTTACGCGTGTGATGCCCTTCATCTTTTGGGTTTAGGGCATTAATTTGATACATAAAATTCTCCGCATAGGTTTATTACAACGATTACTGACTTGATTCAAATTCACTCAAGCGAGCAAAAATTTCTTCGGACTTGGCCACATTATCCCGAGCCGCGTTAATTACACTGAGCAATGGCTCTCTTTGTTTCAACAAAGCCATTGTTTCAGATTTCATCATTTCTTCAGTTTCAGCCTGAATGGAGAGCAAACTTTCACGCATTTCAGCATTGTTTACGCGCTCTACACCGAGTTCGGGATTACCATTCAGTTGAGCCTTCAAAAAAATATTGAAAGTTTCAAAATCTGCTAAAAAGTCATCTAAATCGTCTGGATGAATAGAATTTACATCAGTTAACTTCAGCAAAGAACTCAACATTCGTCCCGCAATATAGACTTGATTTTTGGCAATCATTGCTTGAATAGCTGAATTGTTTGCTCTAGCCATCATATCAGCCAGAATGTTATATTCAGCTTGAATACCTGGAATGGTTTCACTTACAAGAAGTTGATATTCATATAGCGCACTCAGGCTATTTTGATGCTGTACAAGCAGATCAATATTAGCATTGATTGCCTGTCCATCTTGAAGCATTTTATCAGCTCCATCACGATTCGCATATTTTTTATGCACCGCGGTCAGCGCTTGATTAAATTTTTGCTGATTATGTTTAAAGCCATCCACAGCACCCGGTAATGCAAAACGTATAAATCCTTCCGTCTGTTTTGGAATTTGCAGCGATAATACTTTTAATTCACAAAAATGATGATCTGTAGCGAGCGTTGAACATGCTGACAGCATCAACGCTAACGCAATCCCAAAAAATGGGCGAATGATCGATTTCGCCCTAAGCATCTTGTTATTTTCCTGTTTTATTTTTGATAATTTTTTACTATTATTCATATAAAATTCAAACCTTTATTATTAAGTTTCGTTATTTTTCGCACGTGCTAATTCTAAAGCCAAATCAACCGCCACCTGTAAACTCGAACTTTTAGCAAGACCAGTTCCAGCCAGTGACAGTGCTGTGCCGTGATCCACTGAAGTCCGAATAAACGGTAAGCCCAAAGTGATATTGATGGCTTCGCCAAAGCCCTGCGACTTTAACACAGGCAAGCCCTGATCGTGATACATCGCCAAAACCGCATCGGCATCTTTTAAATTTTCAGGGGTAAATAAGGTATCGGCAGGTAAGCTCAGGCTCATATTCACCCCTTGAGCGCGATAACGCTCTAGCACCGGATTGATCACTTCAATCTCCTCCATGCCCAAATAGCCATCTTCACCCGCATGTGGGTTTAGACCGCAGACTAAAATATGCGGATGATCTTTTTTAAATTTGGTTTTTAAGTCATGAATTAATATATCGATGACTTGATGCAAACGTTCTTGAGTAATGGCATCGGCTACATCACGAAGCGGTAAATGTGTAGTTGCCAATGCGACACGGAGCGTTTTGGTCGCAAGCATCATCACGACACGATCAACGCCTGCAAATTCTTGATAAAACTCCGTATGTCCGCTGAAATGGATACCGGCATCATTAATAATCGACTTTTGCACAGGTGCAGTTGCAACACCAACACTTTTGCCAGACATCGCATAATCTGCAGAACGCCGTAATTGCTCCAACACATAGGCTGCATTGTTCACATCTAACTGACCTGCGATGACAGATTTAGCCACAGGTACATGTTCCACATAAAGCTGACCTAGAGCTGCCGACGCTTCCTGCCCAACATAGTCAATCAGTTCAACTTCGAGCTTTAACTGTTGAGCACGCTTGATCAGCAAATCTTTATCAATAAGAACCACAATTGGCCTTTCATCTATTCGATTGGCTAAGCTCAAACAAATATCAGGTCCGATACCTGCGGGTTCACCGCTCGTGATATATAAAGGCAGCATGGGTCTATCCTGTGTGTGCAATAACATTATTATACTGTATACTGTGTGATGCACATGACAGACCTAATTTTATTGACTAAAAATACCTGACAAAACTCAAAAATAAGCGCGTTGTACGACATTGTATGGAATGAAATCGAAAGCAAAACCTAAAATGTCAATGATCCAAATCAATGCAAATAAGAATCATAATGCCGCGCTGAACGGTCGGTACATGCTGCGGGTAGTTCGTTATCAATCAAAAAAACATACCGCCCACAAGCAATAATCCAATCAACAGATAAACCAATAAATAACTAAGGAAAAATAAAGTGAGCATCATCAACAAAACGATGATCGCACCATCCGCCCCATGCAAATATACCAAATACAAAAAAGTTGGGCTTAAAATCAAGGTGCTACATAAGCCCATTAAATACCACCAATGTCGCAAAATAAGGGTTCAGATGTGTTTTTTAACAGATTAGAATTCGACATGATTTACTTTCATCCGCTTTTTTTATAATTTCTGGATTATCTACTGTTTATTGCTGAAGAAATATACTACAATACAGCGCTTGAAATTTTATATTTTCATTTGTGATTCTTCACGTATTCGTATAGAATCGCGTCTCCTTTTGTTTGGACAGCTTCCATAGTCCAAACCAACTATAATAGGTAGTGGTTTAATGAAAACTCTCAGCGCTAAGCCAGCTGAAGTTCAACACGACTGGTACGTTGTTGATGCTTCTGGCAAAACTTTAGGTCGCCTTGCGACTGAAATCGCTCGTCGTTTACGCGGTAAGCACAAAACTTCTTATACTCCTCACGTTGACACTGGTGACTACATCGTTGTTATCAATGCTGAGCAAGTTCAAGTGACTGGTAAAAAATCACTTGATAAGAAATATTATCGCCACACTGGTTTCCCTGGTGGTATTCGTGAAACTAATTTCGAAAAATTAGTTGCTCACAAACCAGAAGAAATCTTCGAACGTGCTGTAAAAGGCATGTTGCCAAAAGGTCCTCTTGGTTATGCAATGATCAAGAAAATGAAAGTGTACGCTGGTACTGAGCATCCACATACTGCTCAACAGCCACAAGTTTTGGACATCTAAGGGATACAGCACATGGCTACTAACTATGGTACAGGTCGCCGTAAGACCGCAACTGCACGTGTTTTCCTATCAGCTGGTACTGGTAAACTCGTAATCAACAACCGTTCTTTAGAACAATATTTCGGTCGTGAAACTGCTCGTATGGTTGTTAACCAACCACTTGAGCTTTTAGAAGCTACTGAGAAATATGACCTTTACATCACTGTTGCTGGTGGTGGTATCGGTGGTCAAGCAGGCGCTATCCGTCACGGTATTACTCGTGCATTGATCGCTTCTGACGAAACTCTTAAACCTGCTCTTCGTCAAGCTGGTTTCGTTACTCGTGATGCTCGTGAAGTTGAACGTAAGAAACTTGGTTTACGTAAAGCTCGTAAACGTCCTCAATTCTCTAAACGTTAATTCGTTTACCGAATCGGACAAAAAACCTTGGCTTATGCCAAGGTTTTTTTATGTCTTAATTTTTATGAAGATGATGCAAATAGAACAATGATCCGATAAACAAAGAGACTCAAACTCGCAATTAAGCATATAACCGACAGTGTTAGTGTAATTGTACAGATGGTCATTTTGCTTTTTTGTTCTGGGCTATCATCCTCTGCTCCATAATCAGAGGCATAACCTCCAGCGAGTGCCGTATAAAAGCCAATGCCCATAAAAATAACAGCAGCGAAAAATAATATTTTTTGTACAAGTGCAATGGTCATCATGCGGTGATGATCAGGTAAATGAATGACATGAAAATCTATCAGATAATATCAAATAAAACAAAACTGTAATTTTCGCTGTAGCGGCATTGATATTGCTAAAGTCTCCGTGATTTTACTGTCTAATTTTAGTATCCTATCTTATTCATTTCTCATCGTCTCGGATTATGTCAGTCGAAAATGCACCTCTCCAAGGGATTACGCTTTACAGTCATGCGGATGACTTTCGCTCACACTGGATACGCTATGTACTTGCAGAGAAGCAAATCAAACATAATTTAATTATTGCTGATGATGAAGACGAAGATCTTGCGAGTTTAAATCCCTACAATCAACTTCCGATGATGATTGAAAATGGCCTAAAACTCTATAACAGCAGTATTATTGCCGAATATCTGGATGACCGTTATCGTCAAAATAAACTGTATGCAGATGCACCTATGCCTCGTGCAGAGCAACGTCAATATGTATGGCGCTTCGAACAAGATTGGTTAAGACTGGCTGATATTATGCTTCGCCATCCCGATACCCTCGATGAAAAAGCCAAGCAAAACGCACAAAAACAATTACGTGATACACTCATTTCACTAACCCCCTTGTTTCAGCATTATCCTTATTTTATGTCTGAACAATTTAGCATGTTAGACTGTATGCTCGCGCCTATATTTCTGCGCCTAAAAGCCATGGGTATTGAGCTTCCCAAACAGCAATGCCGCCCTATATTTCTCTATTGCCAACGCATCTTTAACCGTCCAGCATTTATCAAATCAATGACATTGCAGGAAAAAAATCGCTATAGCGAGCTTTTAGTAAAAAATTAATTTTCCATAAATATTCGAGTAAGCATTATGTCTGAACAGGAACTACAATTCACTCCAACACGTCCATACTTAACACGGGCACTTTATGAATGGATTTGTGAAAACCAACTTACCCCCTACCTACTTGTCGATGCGACACAGAATGGTACGATGGTGCCAGTTCAATATATTCAAGATGGCCAAATTGTCCTGAATATCGCACCTCATGCAACGCATGCGCTACACATGAGTAATGAGACGATTACTTTCTCTGCACGCTTTGGTGGCGTTTCGCAAAACCTCTATATCCCCTTTTCTGCTGTTCTAGGCATCTATGCACGTGAAAATGGTCAAGGAATGTTCTTCGATCCTCAAGAATATGAAGGTATTCAGAATGATCAAAATGCTTTAAAATCAAACGACCAAGAACAACAAGAGCAACCTAAGAAAAAACCGGGTTTAAGGTTGCTCGATTAAAGAATAAGGAAGCGAATAATGGCTTTTGATTTAGTACAATATTTTGTCGAACAAATAGAATCTCAAAAGCCTACGCTTTTAAGTCATTTAAATCGTGAAGAAAAACGACAACATTTACGTGAAATTAATGCTTTAACCTTAGGTGAATTGATTCATCAGCTCCGCAATAATGCTCAAAAGGTTTATCAAGAAATTACTCATCCTGATGAACTCTATATTCAAGAAGTTTCACGCCATCTGACCACCAATCCATCGAATGCATCAATATTAGAGCGCTCTGAACTTGAACACCTAACAACTGAAATTTTTCATTTACAATTAAATGAATTAAAGCAACTTCATGATACCGGCTCACACTCACCACAAAGCATTCAAGAATTACTCAACGGCCAAATTGAACACCTTTCTGGTCAAGCGGATGATTGGGTTTGGTCAACAAACAACCTAACAGAGCTCCTTGGTTCTAAACCAAATCTGCAAGAAGAGATATCATTAGAAGCATCAATGAAGGAGTTCAATCAAATGGTTAATCAACAACATACACAAGAAGACGTAACAACTGAAGTACAAGTACCGACTTGGTCAAAAATTGTAGAGCCAGTAGTTGCAGTGGTGATTCTATGGATTTTGGCATCTGCAGCATGTAATATTTTTGCTTAATTGACTTCATTTCTCTAAATCTATGACCTGCTTTTTAAGCAGGTTTTTTTTAATCGAATATTTAGGATATTGATATTTTAAATATAAAATTTACCCGATAAAGGTAGCCAAATAATGATCCCAGGCAGTATCGTGGACAACCTATCCCTCTAAATTCTTAAAATATTTCTGCTCAAAGGCTTCTGGGCTTAACCAACCATTTGCAGAGTGCCTTCTCACTCGATTGTAGTAAATCTCAATATAGTCAAACAAGACAACATTGGCTTCTTTTCGGGTCAAAAATACACTGCCATGTACCACATGACCTTTAAATGTGTGAAAGAAGCTTTCTGTTACTGCATTATCCCATGAGCAATATACTGCGCAAGGCCTCGTCTAGACATGCTTTGGATGCAGTTGTTCATCAATAATAGCGCTCTAAAATCACGACTACAGTGCTGTGAGCCTTGGTCAGAATGGACCATGATATTCGTTGGATACCCGCCCACAATTCAAATTATGCAGTCATTGGCTTATGTTAGCTTGGATGATTTCAGAAGAACGAACCATTCATGAAATTTTAAATAAACCCTTTTATCATCCAACTTTAGAAGAAGGGTTAAGAACTGCATTAAAGCATGCACGACGTCAGTTAAAATAATTTTATCGTTTTAGGTCGATTTATAGCGTTGGATTTCCAACGCTTTATTTTCGCCCCCTTTTATCTTTTTTCCACGCATAAAAAAACACCCCCTGAGATATCAGGGGGTGTTTCGAATAATGAGCTGGCGATGACTTACTCTCACATGGGTAACCCCACACTACCATCAGCGCTAAGAGGTTTCACTTCTGAGTTCGGGAAG
>NZ_VOYE01000013.1:0-138957 GCF_013420765.1 Acinetobacter sp. YH01009
TATTAAAGTGACGGAAAATAGCAAGTAACTTGGACCAGTGTTGATCATTTAGCATTGTTCGAGGCATAGCGAGTGTAAAATTGGGTTTGGCGATTTAATTTTACTATCTCGCTATTTTTTTAATCAATAAATGTCAACAGACCCTAATATTACCTGCTTCTTTTGCAGGCTTTTTGCTGTTTATAGCCTATCTAACTTTACATAAGGCCAATAAAACACGGCATACACGCGTTTGGCATTCAAATTGCTTAACAGTATTACGTTTTATTAAAAAAGTAATATTGGGGCTTGGTCAGTATGGGTTATGTCGCAAGAGAGCTCAGTCCAAAAAGCAAGCTATTGCTTGGCTTAGGATCATTTTTAATTCCTGTGCTCATTTGGTGTGCAGTGAGTTATTTGCCATTTTTATGGCATCCTCAGGTACAAATTACGCAGTCTGGCAGTGTGCCTTATTTTCAGGTTGATAGCCGTGTCGACAAAGCGGTGTTTTATGCCGAAGCACAATCTGCGGTCAATGCAGGTGCAGAACCACCGCAAGGCAAACTGGTCAATCCGATCTATCTACCTGCACCGCACGAAGTAGCAAAAGCATTAGTTACGGCTTTTATAACTCCACCTGCCCAACCTGATGCCCCATGGTTTCATCAAAGCTTATGGCACAGTATTAAAATTGTGTTCAGCGCTTTTTTTATTGCCTCTCTCATCGGTATTCCACTGGGTATTCTTTGCGGTTTTTCTCAAAAAATATCTCTACTGACCGAACCCTTTGTTGAGTTTTTCCGTTACTTGCCCGCTCCTGCTTTTGGCGCCTTAGCCGTTGCGATTTTAGGCATTAATGATGCACCTAAAATTGCCATTATCGTGATTGGTACGCTATTTCAGCAAATTCTAATTATCGCCAACACCACACGGATGGTAGACCGTGGCCTGATTGAAGCAGGTTTTACGCTGGGCACCAATAAAATAAAAAGCTTATTTTATGTGGTGATTCCAGCAGCGCTTCCTGATATTTACCGCGACTTGCGTGTATTGCTCGGCTGGGCTTGGACCTATCTGATCGTATCTGAACTGATCGGCACAACCTCTGGGATTACCTGGTTTATCACCCAACAAGCGCGTTACCAAAACTTTGACAATGTCTATGCCGCGATCCTCATCATTGGGGTGATTGGTTTGGTGTGCGATGTGGTGCTAATGAAACTCGGTCAACGTCTATTTAAATGGAAAGCAGGAGCAAAATAATGAACAGCACAGAGTTTAATGCCACCACTTATTTCGATGCAATTTATGCACGCCCTGTCATTTTAGAAGCAAAAAAACTTACACAAAGTTTCAAGCACGGCAAAACTGAACGCACTATTTTAAATCAGTTGGATTTAAAGATTCATAAACGTGAATTTATCTGCGTGATTGGCCCATCGGGTTGCGGTAAATCGACCTTTAGCCGAATTGTGGCTGGGCTTGATCCTTACAGTAGCGGTGAATTGCTGGTCGATGGCCAAGCGATTGAAGGCCCAAGCCCTGAGCGTGGCATGGTGTTTCAAGGCTACACGCTTTTTCCATGGAAAACGGTCAAAGAAAATGTGATGTTTGGCCCTTTAATGAAAGGTGCCAGCAATGCTTCGGCCGAATCCAGCGCCCGAGAATGGATTGATATTATTGGTCTAGAAAAATACCAAGATCAGTATCCGCATCAGCTTTCTGGCGGGATGAAACAGCGCGTTGCTATTGCCCGCGCATTGGTCAATGAACCAAAAATATTATTGATGGATGAGCCTTTTGGCGCACTTGACCCGCATACCCGTCAAAAAATGCAAAAGCATTTAATGGATCTATGGCAAAACATTGATATCACCATCATTTTTGTGACCCACGATATGGATGAAGCGATTTTATTGGCGGATCGTATTGTGGCGCTCAAAGCCAATCCTGGTGAAATTAAAGAAATTATTGAGGTCGATTTACCCCGTCCTCGTAATCCTGAACTCATGCTGAGTCCTGAATTTAAACAACTGCGTGAACGGGTGGATTTCTTGGTACATGCGCAGGAAGACGAGCTCGACCCAGCGATGGAAAACCTACCGAAAATTCCACGTATGACCCAAGTCAGTACGCAAAAATAACTGGATTAAATCCCTCTTCATCTTTAGGACGGCCTAAATGATGTACTACAGCGTTGGACGGCCAACATTACAGGAATTGAAGATGAATGAATCTTATGTTTTGCCACTTGTTGATATATCGAAAATGCAAAGTACGGTACTGTCAGAACGCTTAGAAGTAGCCTCTGCATTGGATCAAGCCTGTAAAGATGTTGGTTTTCTATATTTAAAGGGTGATCAGTTCAATTTTGATTTTGCGACATCACTAATTCAGGTGGCAAAGCGTTATTTTCAACAAGATACCGCAAGTAAAATGCAACACTATGTTGGACTGTCGAAAAATCATAGTGGCTATGTGCCAATTGGTGAAGAACAATTTGCAGGCAACAGCTACGACTTAAAAGAAGCCTATGACGTCAATTATGATTATCACGGCGAAGCGACAGCATTTCCTTTGCTTGGCCCTACGTTATGGCCAGATGATGCCACATTTAAAAGTACGGTCAGTGATTATTACTGCCATTTACGCAGTATTAGCGAGCAGATTTTTCAGGCCTTTGCTTTAGCATTGAATGTCGATGAGCATTTTTTTGATTGCAAAATTACCCATCCGACCAGCCAGCTGCGTCTAATCCATTATCCGTATAACCCTGAAGTGAAAGATGCCGAAGGTATTGGCGCGCATACAGATTATGAGTGCTTTACACTGCTCTTACCGACTGCACCAGGTTTGCAGGTACTCAATAAACAAGGTGAATGGATGGATATTCCATTGATTGAAAATACCTTGGTGATGAATATTGGCGATATGATGGAAATTTTTTCGAATGGCAAATATTTGGCCACTAAACACCGTGTTAAAAAAGTCTCTGAAGAACGCTACTCTTTCCCCTTATTCTGCGCCTGCAATTACGACACGATCATTGAGCCAGTACATTCAACTGAAGCGCCTAAATATCAGCCCTTAATTGGTGGTGAACATTTATTTAATCAAACCGCGCAAACCTTTAGTTATCTTAAAAAACGTATCGCTTCAGGAGAGCTGAGTCTAAGAAATGCTGTGCCTTTGTCCTCATTTGGTATGGATGAAAATACAGAAGTACAAGGAGCAAACGCATGAATTTATTTCAGGCTTTAGCACAGCTTCCAGCCAGCCAAGAGATTTCAGGTCCTATTCCAGACTATTTGTATGGTGCATTTCGTCGTAAAAGTATCAGTTTTTCAAATGGTTTAACGGATGAAAAAACCATTGTTTATTGGTTTCAATCACGTAGTTTCACCATCGATCTACGTTTAAAAAGCCAAGAAAATACGCCAGTGAATGAGCGTCAAGGCTGGATTGGCAACACTCTTTGGGATGCTAAACAACAATTATTGTCTTGGGACGTTAAAGCACACTCAAATTATCAAAATCATGTGCAATGGCCAGAACCTGCAAAACTGCATGCGATTGGCAACTGTATTTTAGAATTCTCTCCAAGCAATGCCTATGTTGAAGACTGGCGTCAACAAGTTCATGAAGGGCTATTTTTAGGCCTGCGGTTGCAGTCAGCCCTCGATGTAGAAAGTCATCAACCCTTGCAGATGGATGGCGGTTTAATTATTTGTGATAAGCATGTGGCCTTCGCACTGAGCCGTTTACCTACAGATCAGCAAACAGTTGCCAGCATCAACATATCATCTGCACCTACTATGTATGAAAAGTTGATTGAAAGCTTTGAAGTGTCCATCGCTGTAGATGGTCTGCATAAGTACTATACAACGACTTCCTCTCAGCAAAATCAAGTGTTTAAATTTGATGATTTTAAAGTTATTGATGAAACACATTTGATGCAAAACGTCATTATTAATGGTCAAGCAGTACAGCTGATATTCGAGGTGGATATTTATGTTCCACATTATGCATTTCAGCGTCGCACTGATACCACGACAGAAAGTACAGATTGGTTGCAAAATGAAAAACAGCACCTCTTGTACCATGCCGTAGAATGTCTATAGGAAATCAATGTCGTTTATATATTTGCTTATCGCAATCATTGCGGAAGTGATTGCCACGTCCGCCTTAAAAGCCAGTAATGGCTTTACTGAACTTGTGCCGATTATTTTTACCGTGTTGGGCTATGCCATTGCGCTCTTCTTTTTAGGTTTGACCTTTAAATCGATTCCTATGGGATTGGCCTACGCCATGTGGTCCGCTGCAGGCATTGTACTGATTTCTTGTGTGGGCTGGATTGTGTTTAAACAAAATTTAGACCTACCTGCCATGATTGGTTTGGCCTTTATTTTATTGGGTATTGTGATTATTAATGTTTTTTCTAAAAGCACAGAGCTTTGAAATGTCAGTTTTAAAATGAAGTTTTTAAATAATATCTCTGAAATTTTAAAGACTTAAATTGCTATAGATAAAAATACTCTAGCTAGCTGTTGCACACTAGAGCATACTTTTCGAATGAATAAACTATAATCTGTCGGATTTTATAAGATGCCTTTCACTAGAAAAAAGCATCCAACAATACATAACAGCACAGCAAAACATTTTTTCAGTACTGCTGGTGAAAGCGCATGCGCAGTTTTCGCGCCATATTTAGCCGTAAAGAAACTCATCACACTAATGCCCAAAAAGGCATAGATATGAATAAAGCCAATGGTATTTGGAATTTCAACATGCTGCTGCATGCCGAAGAACATAAAACCTAATGCGCCAGCAATGGCAATGGGTAAACCGCAAGCGGCAGACGTCCCGACCGCTTTTTGCATCACCACGCCATTTGCCGTTAAATACGGCACCGTAATACTGCCGCCGCCAATCCCGAAGATGGCCGATGCAACGCCGATACCCGAACCTGCTGCAATTTGTTTAGCTGTAGATGGTAGTGTTTTATTTGGATCGACTGGCTTTTTTGCTCCCATAAACATGGTATAAGCCACCCAAAGTAAAAATACACCGACAATCATTTGCAGATGTAAACCTGACAGCCAGCCTGCAATCCCTGCGCCTGCAAAACAGCCAATCGCCATAGACGGAGCTAAATTTTTAAATACAGGCCAAATCACAGCACCATTTTTATTGTGCGCCATCAAGGAGCTGATCGATGTCACAACAATCGTAGCCAAAGATGTGCCGAGCGCCAAATGCATAATCACATCGGGACTATAGCCCATTTGGCTAAAAACAATATAGAGCAAAGGCACAATGATAGTACCGCCGCCAACGCCAAACAGCCCCGCAGCAAAACCAGCAAATGCACCAATAATTAAGAAAGTAATGAGTTCCACAATATACCGATTTAAAATGAAGAGAAATCTTGTATAAATCAAATATGTACTATCATTCGGTGAATAATGAATGTTCCCTCTCTTTTTTAAAGGATGAGGAACATGCTCCTCATCACAAAGGGAGAAGCAACTTTTAGTTACTCATTTAAAATCACATTCTGAATGTTTTTTGACTTTGGCAAGAAATCTAATATTGATTATAAATAATTTACGAAGTGATTAAGCCAACTCCACTTGACCCACAGCATGATAAGCACGGTTGAAATACACCAAGCTTTCCTCCTGCTGACTTTGCTTGATTGCGACCACACGGCACATAAACACGCTGTGCGTACCCACTTCTTGAATCTGTTCAATCTGACAGTCAAAACTGACCAAAGCATCTTTTAATATTGGTGAACCTGTTTCTAATGTGGTCCAAGAACCCAATTTAAACCGCTCTTCCGAATTGAATTTGCTTGAAGCAAAAGCATTGGAAATCTGCTCATGCTGTGCGCCCAAAACATTGACAGACAGAACTTTATTTTCAAGAAAATGCGCATGAGAACGAGATGATTGATTCATACAAACCAGCAAAGTTGGCGGTGTATCTGTCACACTGCATACTGCTGATGCTGTAAATCCATGCATGCCTGCTTCGCCCTCAGTCGTAATCACGTTGACTGCAGTCGTCAATAAAGACATTGCATTTCTAAAATCAGTTGCTTCAATCATCTCTTCAATCTCAATGGTCTATATGGCTTATCTCTTTCTCAGGTTTGGACAATAGCAAATTTAATTTCCTTATTGCCCTTACATGAAATTGAGTCAGCTCGAATTTATGCGGTCAATTCTTGGCGAATAATGGCAGCGCCTGCGCTTAGCGCATTTAGTTTGCCTTGCGCCACGTGGCGAGGTAAAGGCGCCATACCGCAGTTTGTTGAAGGATATAGCTTGTCGGCATCTACAAATTGCAATGCTTTGCGTAATGTATTAGCTACTTCTTCTGCTGTTTCAACTTGATTGGTTGCAACATCAATTGCGCCAACCATGACTTTTTTACCGCGGATGAGTTCGATTAAATCCATTGGTACACGAGAGTTTTGGCATTCAAGTGAGATGATATCGAGCTTCGATTGTTGCAGTTTCGGGAATGATTCTTCGTATTGGCGCCATTCATTACCCAAAGTCTGTTTCCAATCGGTATTGGCTTTAATGCCATAACCATAGCAAATATGAACGGCTGTTTCGCATTTCAAACCTTCAAGCGCACGCTCTAATGTCGCAATACCCCAGTCATTGACTTCATCAAAAAATACGTTAAATGCAGGCTCATCAAATTGAATGATGTCCACGCCTGCCGCTTCAAGCTCTAGCGCTTCTTGATTGAGGATTTTAGCAAATTCCCAAGCTAATTTTTCACGGCTTTTGTAGTGACCATCATACAAAGTATCAATCATCGTCATTGGGCCAGGCAAAGCCCATTTGATCGGCTGATTGGTTTGGCTGCGTAAGAATTTTGCATCATCAACAAACACTGCTTTCTTACGCGATACTTCGCCCACCACAGACGGTACACTTGCATCGTAACGATTACGAATACGCATCGTTTCACGCTTTTCGAAATCTACACCTTCAAGATGTTCAATAAATGTGGTTACAAAATGCTGACGGGTTTGTTCACCATCACTGACAATATCAATGCCTGCATGGATTTGTTCATGCAAAGATAATTTCAACGCATCACGTTTTGCATCTAATAATTCTTCGCCTTCAAGCTTCCATGCTGACCACAGTTTTTCAGGTTCAGCCAGCCAAGATGGTTTAGGTAAGCTGCCAGCAGTTGAAGTTGGGAGTAAAATGGCCATATTCGATCTTCTATCTCTATATTCTAAATTTTGCAAAAACCAAAAAGTTATCAATTGATTATTAAATTCATATTGAAAGTCCCTTCTCCCTATGGGATGAGGAGCATGCTCCGCAAGAGGATGAGGGAATATTTCATATATATCCTCTCCCTAACCCTCTCCTTAAAAGGAGAGGGAAATTTCTTTACGAAATAAATATTGATCACAAATTAACTGATGCATGAAACATATTCTTTAAAACAGGTGCTTTAAATCACAAGTGATTTAAAATTAAGCTGCGGCTGCATTTTCAATACTAAAATTAGCCGCCCACTCATTCAGAATGTCTTTATATGGCTGGATAAAGTTCTTTTCTGTCCATTTGCCCTGTTTAACCGCCAACTGACCACGTTCAACACGGTCATACACAATACGGGTTAATGAATAATCACCGAAGCTTAAGCTTGGTTGATACACTAAACCTGCTGTCGCATTGGTATTGTAAATTTCAGGACGGTAGATTTTTTGGAAACTTTCCATGGTGCTGATCGCGCTGATCAGTTCGAAATCTGTATAGTCGCTGAGCAAGTTATTTGCCGAATAGAATGCCAATGGTGCAGTTGCATTTTCAGGTTTAAAGTAACGAACGCTTAAGCCCATTTTTGCAAAATAATCATCTGTACGGGAGTAATCATCATTAGTGTATTCCACACCTAAGATCGGATGCACATTTGCAGTACGGTAATAGGTTTTTGTCGTTGAAACACTTAAACAGATGACAGGCTGTTTTTTAAATTCAGCTTTGAATACATCTGAATTGATCAAATGTTGATATAGCTTGCCATGTAAATCACCAAAATCTTCAGGTTTTTCATTGAACTTACAGCCGAGTGCTGGTAATACCACGCTGAAGTCATAGTCACGTACATACGATGAAAAACTGTTGCCGATCATGCCTTCAATGCGTTCATTGGTTTTATGGTCGATGATGGTGCTCTTTAAAGTTTCAATAAATGGGAAAGTTTGACCATTGCCTTCCACATCGAGTTCAGCCGAAATGATGTCAATTTCAAGTGAATAACGATCTGCATTTGGGTTGTCACAAGTAGCTAAACTATTGAAACGGTTATTAATCATTGCCAAAGTACGGCGCAGATTCTCTTCACGGTGTTCACCACGTGCCAAATTGGCAAAGTTCGTTGTTAAACGTGTATTGTCAGCTGGTTTATAGTTTTCATCAAAGCGGATACGTTTGATTGAACATGCAAATTTATGACTCATGGAGATTCACTACCCTAAAATTAAAAATAATCAAAATTTCTGTATGAAGTAATTTATACGTGAAACTTAAGATGAATAAAAATGATTTAACCTCAACTAAAAGTGAGATAAATTCATGTTTAAGATTTAAATACAATGAATTTTCTTCAACTATGCATCATTCAACTGGCGATAAAAAAACTGCCACCCAGGTAGCATTTAAATTTTATTTAATGTAAATAAGGGCTTAAAAAAAATTCAATGAAAATTTTTTCATTCAAACACACATCTGAAATGTGTCGAATCGTACAGATTGGCTCAATATCTCAACTCTCAAAATTTAGCGATTTATTCATTAGGGTGAATTTTTCTAACTTTAAAATGAAAAAAGATCAAATCACTAATTGTTTTAATATTGAATCTGTAACACTAATATACTTTTGTCCTGAGCTATAAAGTTCTTAAACCTTGCCATAAATAGATAAACAAAATATGAAATAAGCATATATTCATGTCGTTTCAGCTTTTTAGTCAATATACTGAATATGACTCAACTTGTACTTAGAAAAAATCAGCATATTCGAGCTTTGATATGTCCATGAATCGCTAAAATATAAAGTTTATACTTATAGCTTATGATTATGTCTAACAAACTTGACCGTCAGAAACTGACGCTCCCAACAGGTCATGACAAGCTTTTATTGCATTCTTGCTGTGCGCCCTGTTCTGGCGAAGTCATGGAAACTTTAATTGAATCTGGTATTGATTTTTCGATCTTTTTTTACAATCCCAATATTCATCCAGTAAAAGAATATGAAATCCGTAAAGAGGAAAATATCCGCTTTGCAGAAAAACACAATATTCCGTTTATTGACTCTGACTATGACACAGACAATTGGTTTGCTCGCGCTAAAGCTATGAAAATGAGCCTGAAAAAGGCATTCGTTGCACGATGTGTTTTGATATGCGCTTCGAGCGTACTGCACTTTATGCGGCAGAACATGGTTTTAGCTTAATTAGTAGCTCACTGGGAATTTCACGCTGGAAAAATATAAAGCAGATTAATGACTGTGGTCATCGCTCCGCTTCATATTATGAAGGCATAAGTTATTGGGACATTAAATTGATGTTGTTAGCCCTGAAATTTTTACATCATTCAGGGCTTTTTTTAGCTATATTTCAACTTATTTCAGTTCTTCAACCAACGTTGGATAGATTGATCCATCGACATCCATTTCGGTTTTATAAATGCCATTGGCAACATTAAATTTGTTCACGTGATAACTCGAGCCATAAAGTGAATCAAATCCTGTACCTTTTTTAAAGACTTGTTTATTGGCAGCTAAATCCAGTAAATGTGTCCCTCCAATAAACTGTTCATATTGTGCAGGATCAACGCCAACACGGGTCGACATGATTTTCACTGCATCGGCATGCGTTGCAGGGTCGTTGATGTATTTAACCGTTTTATCCCAAACTTGAATGATTTTTTTCCATTCTTCTTTGTTGGCAGATAAATGCGTCATGTTGACGGTTAATGTGTCGTAAATCAGACCGGGTTTATCTTTCGATGTATAAATAATTTTAGAGCCAGCAACAGCTTTCAAAGCTTGATTTGCGACCGGTTGCCACACGGCAATCGCTGCAATATCAGGACTTGCAAATACTTGTGGCAGCTCATTGGTCATGGTGTTGACCAACTTCACTTCAGAAGCTTGAATTTTTGCATCATCCAAAGCCGTCGCTAAAAGCAAATGATCAACCAAGCCTTTTTCAGTCGCGACACTTTTTCCTTTTAAATCGGCAAGGCTATTGACGCCATCTTTAGCAATGATGACATCATTACCCGCAGAATAGTCCGTCGCCATAATCATGACGCCTTTCGTGCCGCCAGAACCCGTGACTAAGTTGTCGCCATTAGTGACCAAAACAGCATCCAACTGATTAGCCGCAAATGCAGATAATGAAGCTGAATAATCAAACCATTTAAAGTCCACATTGACACCGGCTTCTTTCAACCAGCCTTTTTCAATAGCAACTTGCCATGCGACAAAACCAGGCCAGTCGCTATAGCCAATTGTGATGGCTTTTGTATTGACTGTGCCTTCTGCTTGCGCGTTTGGTTCAGGTGTTTTGGCTGTATTGTCACAACCACCCAGTAAGATGGCGGTCAAAACGGATGCAGATAAGCAGGCTTTTTTGATCATAGTGCGATTTCCCCGATGGCATTACAGTTAAATTTGGTATTGGTGTACAAAAACGATGGTGTATTCGGATTACTGACTGATTTAGCATTGTGCTTTGCACGATTTGGTCTATGGTTGGCTGCAATAGCATGTGCTTGCTGTTTATTTGTGATTTGGTCTTTATGACCTTGTGATCGATATAATTGGCCCATTTTAAAACTCCTTAATTCTTTGCATTTTGCGGAATTGGCGGCATCACAGCGTCCATCAACTCCAAATGTCCTTTAATCACACTCTTAAGTGCTGAAAAATGCTGACTGATAACTTTGAGCTCTGAACTGACGCCTTGCAGAATCATGACTTCTAAAATTTTGTGGTCATCGAGTTGAATATGCAGCGAGCTCACTACTTGTTCTAAAAACTGCTGCTGTAAATCTAAAAGCTGAATACGTAGCGCCGTACTACTTGCGTCATAAAGTAAGGTAAATGTGCCGACCATCACTTCATTTCGTTGCTCCTGATCGGCAATCAGATGCTTATTGATCATGTCGACAATGGCCTGAGAACGGCTTTCATAATGCTGATCGGCAATTTTTTGATCCAAAGCATCGACTGTTTTTTCAGGTACTGTAATACTGATACGCGCCAGCTTTTGTTTAGGCACTGTTGTTCCTTATTTTTTTTGCTGAATATAGAAACCCGCACGGGCGCTCAGTAGCTCAATAAAAAATTGCTTTAATTGATGCAGAAATGTTGCAGATTGATGGCGGTTCATATGCATCTCCTGTTTAAGTAATACGAAATATTTATTTCGTAATATCGATAGAAATGCAGAAACTGTGCCAAGTGAGGAACATGAAAAATGATCGTTTTTTGGGACTCTTAACTTTCTTTTAGATTTTATTGTTCATTATTTGTGCGATAAACGCACTCCTACCGCCCCATTTGCACTAATACTGCGATGTATTATTTGATGAAGGACCATTTATTAAGGTCGTTGTTCTTAAACAAGAGCATTGACCGACATGTAACAAACTCGAAGTTCAATTTATTTCATCAACATTGAACATCATTTATACTGATTGATCATTCTATTCATCACTCAACGCCTATGAAATATTTCAGCTGCGCGGTATGTTCTAACCAAATCTTTTTTGCCAATTCACACTGTGTCAATTGTCAGACTGCGCTGGGTTATATTGCCTCTGAAAAGCAAATGGGCTGTTTTGAAAAGCACAGCACTACGCTGTGGCTTGCGTTAAATCCTGAAATAAAGGGAAAACGCTTTAAACCTTGTCATAATTATCAGCATCATCAGATATGTAACTGGATGGTGCCTGCTGACAGTGAGGAAATTTATTGTGAGTCTTGCCTGCTCACGCACACAATTCCCAACTTAGATAACCCAGACCATATTGTGTACTGGGCACGATTGGAACATGCTAAACGGCGTTTTTTGTATTTAATGCAGCAGCTCAATACCATGCCGCGTCCTAAACGCAGCCAAGATGACCGTTTTGGACTTCGTTTTGATTTTCTGATGCCAACAGAAAATACACCTGTTATGACCGGTCATGCCAATGGAATTATTACCTTGAATGCCAGTGAAGCAGATGTGATTTACCGCGAAACAACGCGTATAAAAATGGGTGAAAACTACCGTACACTTCTAGGTCATTTTAGACATGAAAGTGGTCATTATTATTTTGATTTGATTAAACATTTACACCCAGAGCTGATTGATGAATTTCGAGAACTGTTTGGTGATGAACGACAAGATTATAGTGAAGCTTTGAAACGTCATTATAATGACGGTGCTCCGCAAAATTGGGCGGATTACTATGTTAGTTCCTATGCCAGTACGCATCCTTGGGAAGATTGGGCGGAAACATGGGCGCATTATTTGCACATGATGGACACTCTTGAAACCGCCTACTATGCAGGATTAGTGGTCAAAACCAATAAGTCAGATTTGAATAATTTAGAACTGAAAGAGAACCCGATTGGCGCTCAGAATTTTGACCTCTTGCTGCAACATTGGATGACGTTGACCTTTAATTTAAATGCATTGAACCGCAGCATGGGCTTAGATGATGCATATCCATTTACATTGTCGAATCCAGTATTGGATAAATTACGATTCATTCACCACAAACTGCTCAACATGACCTTAAAAAACCAGCAGCACAATTAGATTAAATTTAATACGTGATATTGTTTGAACCTCAGATCAACTTTTCTGTATTACAGCATTCGTACATTAGCTTATAGAAAGGATGTATACGTAGTAATTTTCTTGGATTGAGCGCTGTAACACCTGCCCTATTTTTACTATTTTATAAAGGTTAAAATAACAATAAATAGATGCCTGTGACCTTTCCAATGATGCCTTTCACGCATTTACCCGCTCGTTTTATGTGTATCATCAGCCTGAGTTTGCTCAGTGGATGCCAATTGGTCAAATTACAAAAAAATCAACTCAGTGCGTCACTAAATAATAAAACAGACAGCATATTAACCCATCAAAAGCTCAGTACATTTAGCCATCAAATCCTGTTAATGGTGAATGAAAGCGACCAATCTTGTTTAAATGCGCTTGAAAGTTGTATTCACAAAATGCGTAACAATGAAACTTTAGATATTGCTCAAGTCTATGCATCAGCAAGTGAGCTGTACATGGCACGTGCTTTAAGCGCCGATCAAAATCCACAATGCAAAAAAAGCTTAAAACAACACAGCGGAAAATTAGCTTCAAGCAAAATTAAAATGTGTATGGATCAGCAGCTTGCAGACTTTGATTTCAGTCTGCGTTACAGCTATGTCTATCTATTTAAATCCGCTCAAGCCCCAGAAGAACGCTTATTTGATTTGCGTCAGGGACAAGTCCGCACCTTTTATAATGTGGCTTTATCACGTCTGATCACCTCATCATTCACCCGCTTTGACTATCAGCAAATGCCTGAAAGTTTAATGTTGGGTTCATCGCTTTATCATTTTAACTATGACATTATCCTGAAATCAAAAATGCGGACATTGATAAATTACAATCGAGCTATAATTTTAATTTTTCAGGCTTAAAAACCATTAATCGTCAGGAAGGCATTGGCTCTGAATTTGTCTTAGTCAAAAAAGCCACGGATCTGTCTGCTGCGCAGCCTTTTGTATTAGATCCTGAACAGTATTATGCAAATAAACCCAACCCCAATATCCATACGGCACGGTATTTATCTGTCAGTGCAATCGCAGAGCCTGCCAAGACTAATAGCAGCATTAGTGAAATTTTGTCGCCGCAATCAGACTTTAATGTTGAATTATTTAATCCCTATCAATTTAAAAAGGCAAAAATTGAATCTCAGTCCTATACGCTAACGGCCAATTATTCTGTGCCTTATGGACTTTGGTTAGCCGAAAATAAATTAGGACAATCTGGCTATTGGACACTCCTGAATAAAGAAGAACATTTGCGCATGCCACATGTGTTTATGTTAGAGCCGTATCAACCCCATAAAAAGATTATTGTCATGGTTCACGGATTAGCCAGCAGTCCTGAAACTTGGATCGGCCTGACCAATAACATTATGGGTGATCAAAAACTACGTGATCATTACCAAGTTTGGCAAGTGTTTTACTCAACCAATATGCCAATATTTGAGAGTCGTTTTCAAATCAATGCTTTACTCAAACAGGCATTTGCAACTGTTCAGCCCAATACGCCTTCGGCTCAAGATGCTGTCATTATCGGACATAGTATGGGCGGCATCATCAGTCGTTTATTGGTTAGTGATGCAGATATTTCCGCTCAAGCTATTCCACTCATGAACTATGAACAAAACACACAGTTACAACGTCATCCAATTATCCGCGATCGTTTTGTCTTTAAAGCCTTGAAGCCAGTTAGTCGTGCAATTTTCATTGCCGCACCGCATCATGGTACTGACTATGCAGACCGCTGGTTTACAAATTTGGCGAAAAAAATCGTGGTATTGCCTTTAAGTTTTTTAAATGATGTCAATGTTGAAATTCCGAATGCAAAAAATTCAACTATGGGCCTGATTAAGTCTGGGCCAGCAGATTTAAGTCAAAAATCACGTTTTATGCTGTTGTCTGCTGACATCATGCCAAATAAAGATATTCCTTATCATTCGATTATGGGAAATCAGACGCAAAGTACTGAACCGAGCAAAATGTCGGATGGCATTGTTCCCTATACAAGTTCTCATTTAGATGGCACGGTGTCTGAAAAGATATTCCATGGTGGACATTCAATTCATGAGTCTCCAGATGCTATTTTAGAATTGCGACGCATTTTGAGAGAACATTTGGATAAATAAGTGAAATTTTAAGCGCGGTTTTTGTGAACTCGAGCTCGTAAGTCGTCTAAAGTGATTTTTATCGTTTTTTGCCCTTTAGCTTTTTCTGCTAGTTCTGTTAAATGCACATCTTCCGAAAGACAATCATTCAAAATTGTTTTTGCATCTTCCACAATTCGATTTCGACTTTCAGAGCTACGAGCATCTAAAAGTTCTTGTAATTTTTTAGCCATAACTAATGAAATCTAGCAGTTTTAAAATATTTTTTTATTAAGAATGCTTTTTATACAAAGAGCGTTTAAAATTTACATAAAACTACAATTAACTAGGGGATAGCTATGTCACGTGGTTCTGAATGGGGACGTTGGGATTTGCATGTACACACAAAAGGGACAGCAAAAAATGACAAATTTGGCGATATATCTCTTGAAAAATACTGCATTCAGCTTTTCAAAAAAGCCTTAGAAAGAAATATAAAAGCTATTGGTATCACAGACTATTTTAGTATTGATAATTATAAAGAAGTAAAAAAATTTCAAGATGAAATTTATTCTTGTACTGAGTTTAATAAGGAAGATAAAGATCTTATTTCTAAAATTTTCGTCATGCCAAATATGGAGTTGAGAATTACACCGAGTACAGATAAAGGAAGTGCTATAAATATGCACCTTCTCTTAAATCCAAAAATTATTGAGGATTTCGAAAACCTATATTGTCATGCTTTAACATTTATAGTTTCAGACGATGAACAATATAAACTTACACCTTATGATTTAAAACGATTAGGTAGAAAAGGATCGTCACAAACAATAAGTGATGATTCCGCATATCGGAGTGGTATCTCCTCTTTCGTACTTAATTCTAGTGAAATTATTAATGCATTTAAGAAATACCCAGATTTTAGAAAAAATTGCTTAGTAGCAGTTGCAAACTCGAATAAAGATGGAGCATCTGCATTTCAAGGGCATGAAAAGTTTTTGAATAGTCAAGATGGTGCTACTCTCCGTATATTAAGAGAATCTCTTTATAAAGTTTCTGAAGTAATTTTTTCATCAACTCTTACAGATAAACCATTTTTTCTAGGAAAAAAAACCGAAGATCAACAAAGTTTTCTAGATAGTTATGGCTCATATAAACCTTGTATTCATGGTAGTGATGCTCATGATTTAAATACTCTATTTGAACCGACAGATCAAAAATATTGTTGGATCAAAGCTGAACCAACTTTTGAAGGTTTAAAGCAAATTATTCATGAACCTGAAAGTCGCGTTCATATTGGACAGCGTTGTCCTGAAATTAAAAACAATTATGAGGTAATTGATTATATTGAATTAAATAGCAATGATGTTCTAAATGAAAGAATATATTTCAATAGTAATTTAACTTCTATCATTGGCGGTCGTTCCTCAGGTAAATCAACCCTATTACAATGTTTAGCCAATAAACTCCGTCCAACTTTATTTTCAGAAAATAAAATTGATAAACCAAAGCACCTTGATCCTCTTTGCCTAAATTTTAATATTAAGTGGAAAGATGGTGAAAGTGACAACAGTCGCCCCGTTGAATATTTTTATCAAGGGCATATGTTTAAAAAGTCTACTGAAGAAGGCATTGAAGATATTGTGAAAAGCCTAATTCTTCAAAAAAAACCTAAAATATTTGAAAACTTCCAAGGAAATATAGATACAATTCGTCATGAAAACTCAGGGCTACTTTCTAAATATTTTTCAATAAGAAATACTTTGATATCAAATAATGAAGCCCTTATTCAAAAAGGAAATCCTCAAGATATTGAAAAACAAATCCTCCTTTTGAATGAAGAATTGAAATCAAATCAAACTACAGAAAGTATTAGTGAAAGTGATATCATTACACATGAAACGTTAACAGATGAGCTTCATTCTATAGAAAATAATCTAGAAAAAATTCAATCTTTGAAAAAGAGAATAGCTCTTATTGAGCTAGCAGAGTTTTTTATTCTTAATAATCCATTAA
Source organism: Acinetobacter sp. YH01009 (assembly GCF_013420765.1). Taxonomy (NCBI): domain Bacteria; kingdom Pseudomonadati; phylum Pseudomonadota; class Gammaproteobacteria; order Moraxellales; family Moraxellaceae; genus Acinetobacter; species Acinetobacter sp. YH01009. The sequence goes on from NZ_VOYE01000013.1 coordinate 16,956, forward strand.
CTATCTATAATGCATTTCCAACTATTGAAAATGAATTCAATGAGTTTACTAAAGCTGTACATCTGAGAGCCAGTGAAGAACTTATTAATTTCAAAAACTCCTCAACCAGTAACCTTAATCAACAAATTAAAACAATTGAAGATCGCAAAAATATTATCACCAATGATAAAATTTTCTTGAAAGTTAATAATCACTTAAAAGTCTCACAGCATTTACAGCCAATTCTTGAACGAAAAAAAGAAGAAGAAGCTAAACTCAAAGAAATACGTGATATAGAAGAAAAAATTACCGATACAAAAAAAAATTTAATGGAATTATCTACTGAAATACGCAAAAATTGGGAATCAATGTTTCATAAATTCTCTGAACTCACCTCACTAATAAATCAAGTTACTATTAGTAAGGATATTAAAATTCAGACATCTAATATTTTTGACCAAAATACATTTTCTGAATTTATTCAAAAGGTAATTAATCAGTCTTCGGATAAAGCAAAGGCTTTTTCCTCTAAAACTATCAAGTCAGAGCAAGAATTACTTGAGCATTTTGACATAATTATTCAATCAGTTAAAAATGAGGAGGTTAGATTCAAACAAGGCTCTTCAATTGAAACGATTACCAAAGAGTTTTTTGATAATACTTGGTTCAAAGTTAAGTATGAAGTTACTTATGATGGTGATAATTATAATGATATGTCACAAGGTAAAAAAGCTTTTGTTGTTTTAAAAATGAGTTTAGATTGTAGCGAAAGCAAATGTCCTATTATTATTGACCAACCTGAAGATGATCTAGATAATCGTGCAATCTATACAGAACTCGTAACATATTTAAAAGAAAAGAAAAAAACACGGCAAATTATTCTGGTTACCCATAACGCAAATGTTGTCGTTAATGCTGATAGTGAATTAGTTATTATCGCTAACCAACACGGTACACACAGTACAAATCTAGATAATAAAAAGTTCCAATACAAATTTGGAAGCATTGAATCATTAGAACACAATCCAGAGTGTACGACCACTTTAAATCAGAAAACTATTAAATCTCATATTTGTGAAATATTAGAAGGCGGAGATCGCGCTTTTAAATTGCGAGAACAAAAATATAATTTAGCTTAATAAAGAAAAAAAGACCGTCTAAGCGGTCTTTTTTATTCGTATATCATTAAGCCACTGGCGCCAACGTAAACAACACCTGCCCCGTTTTCACCGTCTGCCCTTTTTCAATGGTAATTTCAGAAACCTTCATACGTTCAGGGGCAATAATTGGAATCTCAATTTTCATCGCTTCAATCACCGCAAGCGTTGCACCTTCTTCAACAATATCACCTGACTTGCATTCAATTTTCCAAATACTTCCCGACATGTGTGATTCCACAGCACAACCACCTTCTGGAATTTGAACATCACTATCATCAGTTACAGCATCTAAGCTTTCAGAAACATACTCTGCAAGCCCAGCTTCATGCCAACGACGACGTTCTTCATCAAAATTGGCTTGTTGGACGGATTTAAATGCTGAGATTGATTCTGCATTTTCAGTCAAGAAGTCATTGTATTCTTTTAGGTTTAAAACACCTTCTTCCACACGTAATTTTAAACGTCCTGCTTTAAAGTCCTCACGCATTTGCATAAGCTCGGACTCAGAGACTTCATAAAACTTAATTTGGTCAAAGAAGCGTAATAACCACGGCATACCTTGCTCAAAGTCAGGGTTTTTACGGTAACGAGACCACATTTGCGTAGTACGACCGACGAACTGATAGCCACCCGGACCTTCCATACCGTACACGCACATATACGCACCGCCAATACCGACAGCATTTTCAGGCGTCCATGTCCGTGCAGGGTTGTATTTCGTTGTCACTAAACGCTGGCGAGGATCAAGTGGTGTTGCCACAGGTGCACCTAAATACACATCGCCCAAACCCATGACCAAATAACTCGCGTCATAAACCACATCTTTGACCGCTTGTTTGTCTTTTAAACCATTAATACGACGGATAAACTCAATATTGTCAGGACACCATGGCGCATCTGGGCGTACTGTTTGCATATAACGCTCTGTCGCTAGCTGGGTTTGTGAATCCTCCCAAGCGAGTGGTAAATACACAGTCCGTGACGGTACTTGCATTTGGGTCACATCAGGCAATTCAGCTTCAGCGACTTGCAGTAAACGAAGTAAATCAATTTGATCAAGCTTGATCGAATCAAAATGGATTTGTAGCGAACGAATCCCCGGTGTGAGATCAATAATCCCTGTGATATTTTGCTTTTGAACCCATTGCATGAGTGCATGAATACGGAAACGTAAGTTCAGATCTAAAACTAACTCACCATATTCCACCAACATGTAGTTATTGCCGGCAGGACGATACACCACATCAGGCGTACCATTCTGACCTTTTAAAGTATCAAGCACCGCATTTTTTAAGGTGGAAAGTTCAGGATAAAATGACTCATCAAATGCCACAACCTGCGTATCAGATGCTTCTAATTGTGCATGATATTTTTCATTTAAAAGTTTCGCTTGATGATAACTCACAGGTATAAATTTGACTTTGTCTCCTGCTTTCAATTGACCGAGTTTCCAAAGCTCAGAATTAATCACCACGGCAGGACAAACAAAGCCTCCTAAACTTGGACCATCTGGACCCAAGATAATCGGCATATCGCCCGTGAAATCAATCGCACCAATCGCGTATGCATTGTCATGAATATTTGATGGATGCAAACCTGCTTCACCACCATCCTCACGTGCCCATTCAGGTTTTGGACCAATCAAACGAATACCTGTACGGCTTGAGTTAAAGTGAATCTCAAAAGTATTGGCAAAGAAGGTATCAATGTCTTTTTTAGTAAAGAAGTCTGGTGCACCATGCGGGCCGTACATCACCGCAATTTCCCATTCATGACTAAACGTTGGCACTTGTTCAGGCGCAAGTGCTGTCACTTGTTCAGATGTAAATGCCGTGATTGGCAACATATCTCCAATCAATAAATTACGACCAGCATGACCACCAAACTGACCCAAGGTGAAGGTTGCTTGTGAGCCGAGATATTCAGGTACATTTAAACCGCCTTTAATCCCGATATAGGTGCGGCAACCTGTGGCAATTTTGCCACATTTGAGCACCTGACCTTTACGCACATTCACGTTCTGCCACATCGGAACTTGAGCGCCATCTAGTGTTGATGGCATATCGCCCCCGGCAAGCACGATTTGGCTGTCACAATGGAATTTTAAAGTCGGACCTTGTAGCGTACATTCTAAGCCTGCAGTGTTATAGGCATTACCAAGTAACTGGTTTGCGACATTCAGTGATAATGGATCTATCGCACCTGATGGTGGCACACCGACATTCCAGTACCCCAAACGACCTGTCACATCTTGCACAGAAGTTTGAATGCCTGATTGCAACACTTCAATTTTTTGAGTTTTCCACTCGAATGTATTTAAGAAACGTGTGGTTTGCGTACCGGCTTTAAATACATCGCAGTCGATAATATTTTGTAGATATTCAAGATTGGTTTCGATGCCTGCAACCGATGTTTTGGCAAGTGTTTCGGTCATGGCTTGAATTGCTGAATCGCGGTCATCTGCCGTGACAATGATTTTGGCAATCATCGGGTCATAGAATGACGATACATTTGAACCCGTTTCCACCCACGTTTCATTACGCGCATTGGCATCAAATTCAACGTGCGTTAAAAGCCCTGCACTAGGTTGGAAGTTTTTGATTGGGTCTTCGGCATATAAACGCACTTGAATCGAATGACCTTTCGATTCAAGTTGTTCTGTTGGTGTAATCCAATCACCACTGCCTAAAGTCACCATCCATTCCACAAGATCGACACCAAACACTTGCTCTGTCACGCCATGTTCAACTTGCAGACGGGTATTCACTTCTAAGAAATAGAATTCCTGTGTGTCGGTATCCATCACAAACTCAACTGTACCTGCCGAACGGTAATTTACCGACTGCATCAGCCCAATCGCAATCGATTGAATATAGGCACGTTGATCATCATTGATATGCGGTGCTGGGGTTTCCTCAATCACTTTTTGGTTTCGGCGCTGCACCGAACAATCACGCTCACCGAGTGCTAAAACTAAGCCATTGCCATCACCAAAAATCTGCACTTCGATATGACGGGCATTTTGTACGAATTTTTCGAGGTACAAGCCTGCATCTTTAAAGTTGGCTTGGGCAAGATATGAAACCGTAGAATAAGCATCTTTCAGCTCTTCTTCATTCCACACCAAACGCATACCAATACCGCCACCGCCTGCGGTACTTTTCAGCATCACAGGATAACCAATACGTTTAGCTTCCGTTAAGGCTTCGGCTTCATCTGCCAAAAGCTGACTGCCCGGAAGAAGTGGTACATTGGCTTGAATCGCAAGTTCGCGCGCAGTATGTTTTAAGCCAAAGGATTTCATTTGTTTTGAGTCTGGCCCTAAAAATACAATGCCTTGAGCTTCACAGAGATCACAAAATTCTGCATTTTCAGACAAGAAACCATAGCCCGGATGAATCGCTTCTGCACCTGTTTGTTTTGCGACTTCTAAAATTTTATCGACATTTAAATAGCTTTGGCTGGCAGGACTATCACCAATAAATACAACTTCATCCGCCAAGGTCACATGCAAAGAATCACGGTCTGCTTCGGAATACACAGCAACAGATTGAATGCCTAATTTCTTGAGTGTACGGATCACACGGCAAGCGATTGCACCACGGTTGGCAATGAGGACTTTATTAAACATGCTATTACTCCTCGCCTTCACGGATGATCAATTGAATTTTGGTTGGGTTATAGGCATTACAAGGGTTATTCAGTTGAGGGCAATTGGAAATGAGGACAATGAGATCCATTTCCGCTTTCACTTCGACATATTTACCTGGTGCAGAAATACCATCATCAAACTTTAAATGACCCTCGCTTGTCACAGGAACATTCATAAAGAAATTAATATTTGGGCCGATATGGCGCACGTTTAAGCCATGTTTTTTGGCAATCGGATGTTGTGATAAGGCAATCATGAAATTGTTGCGGCAGCTGTGCATTGGGAATTTGTCATGTGCATAACGAACAGTGTTGCTTTCACATGAACATGCACCGCCCAAAGTGTCATGACGGCCACAGTTGTCGTCATGTATGGTGGCAATTTTGTTGCCGAAATTAGTATAAAGTTCTGTACCTTTTTCTAAATAAATCTGTTGGTTAATGGCTAAGGTATCCGTTGCGCTATAGCGCTCTTCAGGATTCTGTGCAGAAATAAACAAGGTATCTACCGCTTGGTTGCCTTCAAGGTCAACAATACGGAAATATTGCCCTTTCTTAACCTCGCACATCCACGCTTCACCGGCAGGACATACTTCACTGAGCACTGATTTTTCTAGGTTGACAAGTGCAGTCATGATCATTCCCCTTAAGCAGTTAAAGCGTAGTAGCGGTTATTATTTTGGAATGCACGCTGATTTTGCGGGCAAGAATCACGGCAAACGTCGCTGTCGCCTAAAGGAAGTGCTTTATATAAAGACAATTGAACATCCGCAGGTGCATATTCCGTGCTGTTATCTAGAGCATGTGGTGCACTAGATAAAAAGACCAAACAATCCATTTCAAAGCGCAGTTCAATAATTTGATCGGTGTTATCGGAGTCGATATAAGACAAGTTACCTGTATCATCAGGCGCAACCTTAGAGAAGAGATTAAGTGTTGAACTTAAGTCGGTTGCAGATAAACCAAACTTGGTCATTTCAAGCAATAAGCTGTCTTTGCCATTACGGTACATATCATTACGTGCATCTTGAAACGTTTTTGAACCAAATTGTTGTTCAATTTGCTGTGCATTGCATGGTGCACAAAATGCATCATTCCAACCGTGGTCATCTTTGACAATGGAAATCATCGCGCGACCAAGGTCCGATGCAAGGATATGCCCAGTGCTTAAAAATGCCGTGTGCTGCCCTTTAAGACTATCTGGCATGTTGTAGCGTTCAAGCTTATCTTCACTATTTACACAGTAGAATGCCACATTGGCATTTTGCCCTAGCGATTTAAGCTGTAATACTGCCCCACGCTGAATACGCGCTGACCAGTGGTGTCCACCCGGTAAAAGTTCAGTCCATAGTGCTTTATCATCATGATAATGTGTTGTGCTCATTGCAGCCTCTGCCTAATTCTTAACTATTTACCTCCCGGGCTTTTATCCCTCCGTGTAGCTTGAGCTTGCAACTTAAGCCGTGAACTCTCGGTCGCAGACCTACATGAAACTTCATGTATCGGAACCCTAGATCACTTTATGATGTATGTAGAAATGCAAAGGCTGTGCCAATTTAGTATTACCAATTTATATAAAAGTAATACTGCTATTTATTAGACTTTTTTATAGTATTGAGCTATAGCATGACCAAATCGGGTGCAGCCCATGCACAAAATTGCTGCAAAAATTGCAAAAAAAAAAGCCCAAAATCATTTTTGGGCTTTATGTAATGCATAAAAATTATTTTACCAATATCTCATGGAACATATGACGTAGCCATTGATGGCTGGTTTTATGATGGCAAGACATATGCCAATATTGCTTCACGCCATAGGTTGGAAATGCAATCGGTGCGTCAAATATTTTTAAGTTGCCGCGCGAAAGCAATACTTCACTCAAGTAATACGGCACAGTAGCAATCGCATCAGTGTCTTGCACGACTAAGCCTACACCTAAATAACTAGGTAAACGCATCAAAATATCACGTTTTAAATCAAGGTTAAGCAGCTCATTTTCAATATGGTAGTGCCCCATCCCTGCATCAATATCAATGTGCGACTCTGATAAATATTGCTCAGTTGTAATGGTGTCACCCGTTAATCGTGGATGGTCCTTGGCTGCAATCACCACATAATATTGCTCAAACAGTTTTTGCTGATAAAAGCCGCTTTCCAAATGCGGTAAAAACCCCAGTGCTAAATCAATTTCACCATTCGCCATCTGATAACTGGTTTCAGTGGTAATCGGGCGTACATTCAGACGTATTTGTGGCGCGTGTTTTTTTAGATATTGGCTGATTTTAGGCAATAAAACCAAATGCGAAACATCGGTCATGGCCAAAGTAAATTGTTGATCTGAAATAGCTTGATCAAAATTAATCGTAAAATTATTAATGGCTTCAACTTTACTCAAGGCTTCGCTGACTAAAGGAAATAATTGACGCGATAACTCCGTAGGCACCATTTCATTGCCGATACGTAAAAATAAGGGGTCGTTATAATGCTGTCGTATTTTATTTAAAATATTACTGACTGTAGGCTGACTCATTTGCAAGTGTTCAGCAGCTTGCGACACATTTTTGTACTTATAAACATGAAAAAAAATGCTAAGAAGTTTACAGTCCAATTCAAACACGAAAGATTTAGTCCCTAATTAAATATTGCAAGTTATGCTGTGCATCATCTGCTGAATTATACAAAAAGCCAATAACGAAATATTACTTTTATTGCAGATGAAACGCCAGTTTAGCCTGCTCAGTTGAGTTCAGCTTTTCAACACTCCAATCAGTCCGCATAATAGACATAGCTCGAATTTGGATATCAACATGCTTCAAGGAAAAAAACTGGTTTGTTTTGATTTAGATGGCACACTTATCGATTCTGTTGGCGTGTGGAATCAGGTCGATGCAGATTTGATTCAACAGTTAACTGGACAAACCATCCAATTGGATTTCATTCAACGTGAACGTGACATTCAGCTGCAATTATTTAAAAACACCGCAGACCCTTACTTAATGTACTGTAACTATCTAAAAGATACTTATAAAATTGAACAACACACGGCTGATCAAATCAAACAGCAACGATATGCCATTTCACAGCATTTTTTAGAACATATCATCTTGCTTAAACCACATGCAGCGTTATTTGTTCAACAGCTCATTCAGCAAGGTATTCAGGTGGCAATTACCACCACGACCAGCTTGCAAAATATTTATCGATATCAAAAAAATATCAACATTTATCCAAAGCTGCATTTTGAAAATACTTTTGATCTGATCCTGACCCGTGAAAGTGTCAAAAATATTAAGCCGCATCCTGAAGTCTATTTACAGGCGATTGAACATTTTGCAGTAAAACCTGAAGAATGTTTAATTTTTGAAGATTCGCTCATTGGTGTAGAAGCCGCAAATGCCGCAGGCATTGAAGTCGTTGCCGTGTATGACGCATATTCAGAGCACGAAATTGAGCAAATCAAAAATAAAGCGGATTACTTTATCCATGATTTCTCTTCTGTCTTAAACTAATGACTAGTAATCAATCATTCGCTTTAGAGTTAAAAAAAGCAGCCCAATTTAGAGGCTGCTTTTGATATTTTTGCATCAATAGATAATTGATCTATTTTACTTTTTTATAAATTGATCCAGATCCGACTAAATTTCCAGTTTTTTCGTCAATTGCAAATTCAACAGCACCTGTCCCAGAGTTTAAAGCGAGTAAACCAGATTCAGCGACAGATGCAGGTACAGGATTTTTCTTTTCAGATTTACCACTTTGTTTATCTTTTAAAGTATTGGTAATGAAATAGTTTTCACCATTTTTACTAATAATCAACGCATTTTCAAGTTGCGGATCTACTGCGGTATTTTGCCATGTTCCAGCATAATCAGGCGCTGGACTTTGTTTACATGCAGTGAGGAGAACTGCGAACAACATCGCAAAAAAAAATTGAATCTTTTTCAAAATACTGACCTTCTTTGTCAATGAATTTTGCATTATAGAAAGCCTTGAACAGAACTTAAGACCGTTCGTGTTGTGCAAAAGTTTCAAACCAAGTGCTGCTGTTTTTCTTTTGTCATGTTTTGAAACATTTGTAGTCTTTCATAAAAAATAAGCCCACTTGATCATGGGCTTATTTAAAAATTTTCAATCTTTAGATTTATACGATTTGACGCATTGAACCAGTTTCTTCAAAAGTGGCATGCCAAGATAAAGCCTCTTTTAAAATATGCGGCGTTTGACCACCACGCTCACATGCGCGTTCAAAGTAGCTCAACAATGCTGCGCGATAATCTGGATGCGCACAGATTTCAATGACTTTACGTGCACGCTCACGTGGTGAAAGACCACGTAAATCTGCCAAGCCCTGCTCTGTAACCACGATATCAACGTCATGGTCAGTATGGTCGGTATGACTCACCATTGGGACTACAGATGAAATCGCACCGCCTTTTGCAATCGACTTGGTTACGAAAATGGCAATGTGCGCATGACGAGTAAAGTCTCCAGAACCACCAATACCATTCATCATTTTGGTACCCGTCACATGGGTCGAATTTACGTTTCCGTAAATATCAAACTCAAGCGCCGTATTAATCGCGATAATGCCTAAACGTCGAATGATTTCAGGGTTATTGGATAGCTCTTGTGGACGTAACACAATTTTGTCTTTGTACTGATCAAAATTGTTCATCACGCGCTGTGCGCAAGGCTCAGACAACGTCATTGAACAGCCTGAAGCAAATTTCATTTTTCCAGAATCAATTAGCTGGAAAGTACAGTCTTGTAGTACTTCTGAATACATTTCCAAATCATGAAAATTCGAATGCTCAAAACCGGCAAATACAGCGTTGGCAATCGAACCCACACCTGACTGTAGCGGGCCTAAATTTTCAGGCAAACGCCCTGCTGCGACTTCACCTTCAAAGAAATCAATCAGATGCTGAGCAATCGCTAGGGTTTCAGCATCAGGTTCATCCATTTTAAACTGGGTATCTGGCAGATCATTCAACACAATAGCTGAAATCTTATCGGGGCTGACATTGATCCCAATCGTACCGATACGTTCACCGACCTGAGTCAGTGGAATTGGCCCACGGTTTGGTCGCGCTTTCGGCACATAAATATCATGTACACCTTCTAGCACTGGGTTAATCGTATTATCAATTTCAATAATCACATGATCTGCCATTTCAATGAAATTGGCTGAGTTACCACATGAACCTGTCGGAATAATTTGACCATCTTCGGTAATTGCAGTCGCTGCAATAACGGCCACATTAATGCGCGGTAAATTATGATGACGAATATTGTCAGCCATTTCAGACAAGTGTTGGTCAATATACATGACCTCGCCAGCGTTAATGGCTTTACGTAAACCAGGATCTGCCTGATACGGATAACGACGTTCTATCGCATGTGCCGCATTGAGACGACCATCGATACTATTTCCTAAACTAGCACCCGTTGCCAAAGTGATACGAAGAGGATGTGAAACTGCATGATCTGCAAGCGCCAAAGGAACCGTCTTTGCCTCACCTGCACCACCAAAACCACTTAAACCAACCACTGAACCATCTTGAATTAACTCAATCGCTTTTTCAGCAGACATCACTTTGTCGCGAAGGGAGAGTAAGCGAATGCGATCTAAACCATTCATAATTAAATCTCAAAAAATAAATATCTCAAAATAAACATCTTTTTTCGCCATCCCAGCGAACTGAGATAGCGTTTGTTATTGCTTATCTAAAAACGTACTTATCTAAAAGCTTACTTATATAAATTGAGGCAAATTAAATCAGTTCAACCGCAATTGCAGTTGCTTCACCGCCACCAATACACAGTGCTGCGACACCTTTTTTACCGCCAGTGCGTTTTAAGGCATGAATCAGCGTCACAATAATACGTGAACCTGATGAACCTAGTGGGTGACCAAGTGAGCAAGCACCACCATGAATGTTCACTTTTGCTTCATCTAAGTTAAATCCATCAATCGCCAGCATTGTAACCATAGCAAATGCTTCATTGACTTCCCACAGGTCAACCTCTTGTGCATCCCAACCCGCTTGTGCAAGCACTTTCTCAATAGCACCGACTGGAGCAATCGTGAACTCTGACGGATGCTGTGAATTTGTGGCATAAGCAACGACTTTTGCTAGTGGTTTTAAACCACGTGCTTGAGCCGTTTCTTCTGATGTAACCACCAAAGCAGATGCACCGTCAGAAATTGAGCTGGCATTGGCAGCTGTGATCGTGCCGTCTTTTTTGAATGCAGGACGCAGTGTTGGGATTTTTTCAGGCTTAGCACTTAATGGCTGTTCATCTGTGTCAACAACGACGTCACCTTTACGGCTTTTAACAGTAACTGGCACGATTTCATTTTTGAAGAAACCGCCTTGAATCGCGGCAACGGCTTTATTGAGTGAGTTGATGGCAAAAGCATCTTGCTGTTCACGGGTATAGCCTTTTTTATCTGCCATATCTTGTGCCAGAATACCCATCGATAAACCTGTCTCAGCATCTTCTAAGCCTTCTTGGAACATGTGATCTGTGGTTTTACCATGACCCATACGATAGCCTGAACGCGCTTTTTCAAGTAAATATGGCGCATTTGACATCGACTCCATACCACCAGCAACCACAATATTAGCAGAACCGGCTTTAATCGCATCAGCTGCTTGCATCACCGCCTTCATGCCTGAACCACAAATTTTATTAATCGTGGTGGCACCCGTTGTATCTGGTAAGCCTGCTTGACGCATCGCTTGGCGTGCAGGACCTTGTTTAAGACCTGCTGGTAATACACAGCCAAAAATAACTTCGTCAATATCTGTAGGTTCTAAACCTGCACGTGCAACAACAGCCTGAATCGCTGCAGCACCTAAGTCTGGGGCTGTACAAGATGAAAGTGAACCCTGAAAACCACCCATCGCTGTACGTACGCCATCTACAATTACAATCATTTCTTATTTCATCCTGTTTTAAATCTTTTAACCCCAAGGAACCATGACTGGTTCCTCAGATTTTCCATCTTAATGTTTTTCACAGTGGTTTCGATGAAACTTTAAGATTGAGCGGTGAAGTATTCTTCAGATAGCTGCATGATAAGTTCAGAACCTGCTTTAATGCGTTGAGCACGGGCAGCAAGGTCAGGTAGAACTTTCTCAACATAGAAATCTGCGAGTACCAGTTTGTTTTGGAAGAAGCTCTCTGGTTTTGCAGCCGCAGCTTTGCTAATACGCGCAAACATATACACAAAGCTGAGTAAACCAACAGCGTGCAGGTAATCGACTGCCACCGAACTGCTAAAGTCTGGAGTGGTCTTAGATTGTTCAATAATGAATTGCGTTAATGCTTCAACTTCGTCAGAAACTTGCAATGCTGCAGATTTAACTTTTGAATCAGCCATGGTTGCAGCAAAGTCACGAATTTCAGCAATGTATTCGGCAATAAATGCACCATTACATTTCGTGGTTTTGCGTCCAATTAAATCAATCGCTTGTACGCCATTTGTGCCTTCGTAAATCTGCGAAATACGTAAGTCACGAATGCATTGCTCCATGCCCCATTCACGGATATAGCCATGACCACCAAAGCACATTTGCGCTTCTAAAGTAGCTTGTAGGGCTGTATCTGTTAGGTAGGCTTTTGCAATAGGTGTCAATAAAGCCACGCGGTCATTGGCTTTTTTCACTGCAGCTTCGTCAGTTGAATATTTTGTAATATCCAGTTGCTGACCAACATACACAGCAAATGCACGCGATGCTTCGTTGTTGGCGCGTACATTCAACAACATACGACGTACATCACCATGTACCAAAATAGAGTCGGCTGGTTTTTCAGGAGATTTCACACCTGTCGCAGAACGACCTTGTAGACGATCAGTCGCATACTGTGCAGCATTTTGGTAAGCAAATTCTGCGGCGCCAATCCCTTGGATACCCATCGATAAACGTTCATAGTTCATCATGACAAACATCGCCGCAAGACCTTCGTTTTCTTTACCAACGATATAACCTTTGGCACCATCAAAGTTCATAACACACGTTGCAGAACCTTTAATACCCATCTTGTGTTCAATTGAACCCGCTGAAACAGCATTACGTTCACCGACTGAGCCATCGGCATTGACATGGAATTTTGGAACGATAAACAATGAAATACCACGTGAACCCGCAGGTGCATTTGGCGTTTTTGCTAACACAAGATGGATGATGTTTTCACACAGATCATGTTCACCACTAGTGATGAAAATTTTCGTGCCTGTAATATTAAATGAACCATCTTCATTCGGCTCTGCTTTGGTTTTAATGATCCCCAAATCAGTCCCTGAATGTGGTTCAGTTAAACACATAGTGCCTGACCATTCACCCGTATAAAATTTTGGAAGATAGGTTTCTTTTTGCTCTTGCGAAGCACGGTCATTAATCGCCATACCTGCACCCACAGTCAGTAGTGGATACAACATAAATGATGGATTGGTACTCCAAATCATTTCGTCAGCAAGTACTGTCAACATTTTCGGCATGTTTTGGCCGCCCCATTCTTCAGAAGCGCCTAACCCAACCCAACCACCTTCAGCGAATTGTTTAAAAGCGTCTTTAAACCCTGTAGGCGTAGTAACAACACCATTACTAAACTGCGCACCACCTTCTTCATCTGCAGTACGGTTCAAGTCTAGAATAACGTTTTTAGAAAACTTAGCCATTTCTTCTAAAATGGCATTTGCAGTCGCCATATCAATATGAGCTAAGTTTTCATTTGACTGCCAGAACTCATCTGCATTGAATACATCATTTAAGATGAAGTCCATGTCCTTTAACGGCGCATTGTATATTGGCATTGTACTTTCCTTTTCTACAGGCTTTGTCAGCGTCTTTGACAAAGTACTTTTTTAAAGTTGCACGCTCCCGCACAAAATCATCAAATCAATTTTGTGTGGATTTTTTTAAAGATCTGTTTTTTCAGATAGATATCTAAAAAGAATATAGATAATGTGTTTTTACCGACAAGTGAAAAATAACCACCTGATATTTTGAGCAGCATTATTTTATTACACTTAAATAAATTTATTGAGTTGACTAAATTTATAATTGGTAATTGATTAAAACCAAACATAATAGTACCCATAATCATGTTTAATTTAGGTTGTATTAATAACATAACAACCAAGACCGTTTTGTTAAATGCTGCTTTTGTTGTAAAAGCGAAAAGACAATAAATTAAAAAAAATAAAAATGGAATTTTATTTCAAAAAAATGACCTCAAGGGTTCAGTTTTATTGACATTAATTTTATGCTATGAATTCTATATGCTTTACGCACTCTACTAATGTGTTCATTTTTAAACCAATTTATGTAATATTTGAGACCATAGTGGAATGTAAGATTCACAAGATTTAGCTTAAGCTAGGCTTGTTCACCCTCAAGCTGTTTATGGAACAGGTATCATGAGTTCAGTACGCCAACAAAATTTTATCCTTCGCAAGGAAAAAATTTTAGCCATGGCAGAAACCCTGCTATTAGATAATAATCAAGACATCACCTTAAGTGAGTTAGCTTGTGAACTAGATATTGCCAAAGGCACGATTTATAAACATTTTAAAAGTAAAAACCAATTATATTTAGAACTGATTATCTTAAATGAAAAACGATTATTAGAAATTTCAAAAAAATATAATCATGATATTAAAACTTATGTTTCACAATATATGCTTTATAATATGTTGAATTCTAATCGAACTATATTATTACATGTCATTGAAGAACGTCTAACCAATAATGAACGTAAATTAAAAGAGTTATTTGAAGAGCTCTATCGTGTTCGGGAAGAACGTATTATTGAAATTAAGGACATGACCAGTGATTATTTAAAATCACTTGAAAGCGCAATGTCGATTCGTGATTATTTATCCTATATTTGGACTGTCACTTATGGTGCGTCCCTACTCCTCAATTCAACGCATTATCAAAAATCAATTGGTTCACGTGAACGTTTAATCAAGCTATATATTAATCAGGCGCTGATGACGCCAGATAAAATTTCAGCCGTATAAAATTGATTTATAAATAAAAAAGCCGAACAATTGTTCGGCTTTTTTTATACATTAGACAATATCTAAGTTATGCAATCACAGGTGGGAAACCATCTTCGGTTAAAGCGCTAATCAATTGCTCTGCACTAGCACTAGATTCAACGTCAACTAATTTTGCGGCTACATCAATAGTGACCGTTGCATTTTCATCTAAGTCTTTAATCGTTGCTGTCACGCTACGTGCGCAACCACCACATGTCATATTATCAATACGAAATTTCATGATATTCATCCTTCTTTTCTAATATCAATACTATAAACCTTGCCACGATTGTAAGGTCAAGCGAGTTTAATTCTTTGCTGTATGGCAGCACTCAGCCATGCCTGTTTCAATTTGATTTAAAATCGTACAGTCGGCTTGATCATTACCGGCACACCCATCGACAGACTGTTGCAAGATCTCAACCATGGCCTGTAAGTCTGCGATTTTTTGATTTAAGGTCTGGATATGTTTTAACGCCAATGCTTTAACTTCTACACTTTGCCGACTTTGATTTTTCCAAAGCCCAAGTAAATCTTTCATTTGTTCAGAAGAAAAACCCAAATCGCGCGCATGTCTTAAGAAACTCAAGGTTTTAATATCGGCTTCTGAATAAATTCGATAGCCTGCATCAGTGCGCTGCGCATTATTTAACAGCCCAATCGATTCATAATAGCGGATCATTTTTGCAGAAATGCCCGAAGCTTTTGCTGCTTGTCCAATATTCATCTCAAGACTCCTGAAAAACTGGCCCTTTAAATGCTTTTAAACGTAAGGCATTCGACACAACAAACACCGATGAAAGTGCCATTGCACCTGCTGCGAACATAGGTGAAAGCAATATGCCAAAGAATGGATATAACACACCTGCAGCGACAGGAATCAATGCTGCATTGTAAATAAATGCCCAAAATAGGTTTTGGCGAATATTATTCATCGTCGCTGTGCTCAGTGCGATTGCTGTCGGCACCATTTGTAAATTACCCGACATGAGCACAACGTCCGCAGCCTCTATCGCCACATCTGTCCCTGTACCAATCGCCATGCCCACATCTGCTTGCGCAAGTGCAGGCGCATCATTAATACCATCGCCGACAAAACAAACAACACCATGTTCTTTTTGCAACTGTTGTACAGATTGCACTTTTTGATCTGGCATCACTTCAGCGATCACATGATCAATTTTCAACTGTCGTGCTATGGCAGAAGCAGTATGTCGGTTGTCGCCTGTAATCATGGCAACTTTCAGCCCTAAATCATGCAAAGCTTGAATGGCTGCGAAGGTTGTGGCTTTGATCGGGTCGGCTACAGCAACAATGGCAGCAAGCTGTTGATCAATCGAGACATAGAGCGGGGTTTTCCCTTCATTGCCCATGCGTTCTGCAAATGCTGAAAAGACTTGTGTTTCTAAACCGAGTTTATGCATCAAATGATCTGCACCAATATAAATGCTTTGTCCTTCAACAACCGCCTGAATCCCAGCACCAGTCACGGAGTCAAACTGTTCAACCTCTAAAAGTTGCACTTGCATCTCTTTTGCAGCGTGAACGATGGCATAGGCAATCGGATGCTCAGATTTCTGCTCTACAGAGGCCAATAACTGAAATACGCGATCTTTATCAAAAGCTTCAGTGACTTCAAAATCAGTTAGTTTCGGTTTACCTTCCGTCAATGTCCCTGTTTTATCAACTGCAACCACTTGTGTATTTTTGAGTTGTTGTAAGGCTTCACCTTTACGGAACAATACTCCAAGCTCTGCACCTCGCCCTGTACCGACCATAATAGACGTTGGTGTTGCCAAACCCATTGCACATGGGCATGCGATGATCAGTACTGCTACAGCATTGACTAAAGCATAGGTTAAACTCGGTTCAGGTCCTACAACATACCAAACTAAAAAGGTGATCAAGGCCAACGCCATCACCACTGGTACAAACCATAACGTGACTTTATCCACCAAAGCTTGAATCGGTAATTTTGAACCCTGAGCCTGTTCGACCATATGGATAATTTGTGCCAAAACAGAATCTTGACCCACCGCAGTGGCTTGTATTTTCAATGCCCCATTTTGGTTAATGGTTCCACCGACAACTTGATCACCGGCTTTTTTCTCGACAGGAATTGGCTCGCCACTGATCATGGATTCATCAATATAACTGTTCCCAGACACTACAGCACCATCGACTGGGCAACGTTCACCAGGCCGTATTTCAATCAGCATGCCTGTTTCAACATCACTAATCGGCAAATCTATATAGCTACCAGATTGCTCTACACGTGCAGTTTTAGGTTGCATGCCGACTAAGTATTGAATAGCTTGCGATGTTTTACCTTTGGCTTTCGCCTCCATAAAACGCCCCAACAGAATCAACGCCACAATTACTGCAGCTGCTTCAAAGTACACTTGAACGGTACCTTGCGGTAATAATTGCGGGGCAAACGTGGCAACACAAGAAAAACTATAAGCAGATAAAGTCCCGACTGCGACCAAAGAATTCATATCCGGGGCAAGTCGGGCAAGTGCTGGTATGCCATGCTGATAAAAGCGTCTTCCGGGTAGGATTAAGACCAAAGTGGTTAATATAAACTGAATATACCAACTATTTTGTGTCCCTAAATTATGCGCAATAAAATGATGAAAAGCTGGAATCATGTGTGATCCCATCTCCAAGATAAAAACAGGAACAGCGAGTACCAATGCGATGATTAAATCACGTTTGAGTAACCGAGCTTCGTCGGCTTTTTTTTCTGCCATTGTCGGTTGTTGCTGCGTAGCAATGCTAGCACTGTATCCCGCTTTTTTAACTGCCGCGATCAATTCTTGTGTTTTTGAAGCGGGAGCCTGAACAAAGGCTTTTTCACTGGCTAAATTTACCGTTGCTTTATTAACACCGTCTACAGCGTTTAAGGCTTTTTCAACCCGTGCCACACATGAAGCACAGGTCATTCCATCAATATTTAATTCAATATTGGGCTGTGCAATATGAAAACCTGCTTTTTCTACAGACTTCGCCAATGCAGAATTTTCAACAGATGCCAATGCCGTAATCGTGGCTTTTTCAGTTGCCAAATTCACTTTTGCATCGATGACTTCTGGAACTGTCTTTAATGCTTTTTCAACACGTGCAACACACGATGCGCAAGTCATCCCTTCAATTTCAAGCTCAATCTGCTTTTGTGCAACGCCAAAACCGGCCTTTTCAACGGCCTGAATTACAGCAGAATAATCCACATTTTTATCACTCTGAACATGTGCTGTTTCAGTGGCTAAATTGACATGAGCCTCAGTGATGCCATCGACTTTTTTTAAGGCTTTTTCCACCCGTGCCACACAAGAAGCACAGGTCATCCCTTCAATAGCAAGTGTGCCGTCAAAAAGTTTGCGTTCTGTCGAATCTGTCATGGCAACATCCCAATTATATGTGCTTGTTTTAGGCTATAGCTTAAACTTTACCACAATGGGAAGGTCAAGTTTTTCTGGCTCACAGCAAGGCTTTTCTTTACGATATAAAAAATTGCGAATATTCAAAAATATAATCAATAATATTGAATAATCATTATTCAATTAGTTTGTTTTTCTGATATTAAAACTACACATTTCCTCATTATTCAGTAAGATAGAGATTCGTGACCACCAAACGAATTACTCTCTTTCGCATGTACAAACTGTCGAACATTTGCTTTAACTGCGCATATTTGTGTGCTTTTTTATTTTTAATTTTAAGTTGGAGTCTAGATCATATTGATGTTTGGCTCACTCAAGTGGTTATCCCTGCTGTCACGATATGCATACTCTTAGGCTTCCTGTTTAAATACATCGCTCGAAAGTTAGGACATGAACCGCCTAAACGAAAAATTAAACAACAAAATCCCAAAAACGATGATCAAGACGCGGCTTAAGACACGTACAAATAGCAAAATCATCAATAAAAAAGCCCATTCAAATGAATGGGCTTTTTTCATGTCAGAACTATTAGTCAGCACTAATATCTTCAAATAAAACGGAAGAAAGGTAACGTTCACCACCATCCGGTAAAATAACCACAATGGTTTTACCAGCATTCTCAGGACGTGCAGCAAGTTTTGCCGCAGCTGCCATTGCCGCACCACTAGAGATACCCACTAAAATACCGTCATGAGTAGCCGTTTTACGCGCCCACTCAATTGCTTCTGCACTTTCAATACCGATCACTTCATCAACAAGGTCTAGATGTAAGTTACCCGGAATAAAGTTAGCTCCAATCCCCTGAATTTTATGTGGCCCAGGAGTCAGTGTTTCGCCTTTTTTCGCTTGGGCAATAATCGGAGATTCAGCCGGTTCTACCGCAACAGAATAAAGCGGCTGATTTTTCACTTTTTCAAAATAACTTGAAATGCCAGAAATCGTACCACCTGTACCTACACCCGATACTAAAATATCCACTTTACCACCAGTTGCTTCCCAAATTTCTGGGCCTGTGGTCAATTCATGAATTTTAGGGTTTGCAGGGTTTTCAAACTGTTGTGGTAAATAATACGTTTCCGGATGTTCGGCAACGAGGCGCTGTGCTTCTTCGACCGCACCTTTCATGCCTTTAGCAGGTTCAGTCAATACGAGATTTGCACCAAAAGACTTCAACACCTTACGGCGTTCGATACTCATACTTGCTGGCATGGTTAATGTAATTGCATAACCTTTCGCTGCTGCAACAAATGCCAAAGCAATGCCTGTATTGCCACTTGTAGGTTCTACAATATGCATACCCGGTTTTAATAAACCTTTTTCTTCTGCATCTGCAATGAGAGCTGCACCTACACGACATTTCACTGAAAATGCTGGGTTACGGCTTTCAACTTTAGCCAAGACGGTTGCTTCTGACTGAATCGCACGATTAATACGAACTAAAGGTGTATTACCAATCGCTTCAGCGTTATTACTATATACTGCGATACCTAAATTACTCGTTGCTGGAAAAGCTGAATCTGTTGTCATGACTATTTATCCCTTGTGTATTTATTGAATACGATCTTTAGATGATACAATTATTTTCAAAGTGTGCATGATTTTTTAAGCTAATGTCTTATATTTATGTGCATTTTGTGAAAGCTTGTACTAAAATCAAGCAATAAATTTAACTGATTAACTAAATTTAAACTTATAAAAATTAATGATATTTGATTTCATAAAAAACCATAGAAATTGTCTTATTTATTCAATGTATTAAGCCGTGATATCCGTATACTTGAGCTGTTGTTAATCGTATGGACATATCCAATGAATACCGATCTGGAAATCACTACTATGCGTGATTCTGCCGAATTAGTCGTGGGCGTTTTAAAGTCGCTGGCAAATACGGATCGTCTACTAATTTTATGTCATCTAGCACAGCAAGAATTGAATGTGTCTCAGATTGAAGAAATCACTGATATTAAACAGCCAACCCTCTCACAACAACTGATGATGTTACGCAAAAGTGATGTTGTGACCACGCGTCGTGATGGAAAGCAAATTTATTATTCAATTAAAGATGCAAATTTAGTTCAAGTTCTCAATACTCTTTACCAATTGTATTGCAACCAATCTTATAAATAACACTTAGTTATTTTAAAATTTCAAGCCAGACATGCTGTTCTTGCACCACTATAGATGAATTATCGCAATGGGCAGCAATTCAATACCTCAATTTACCCGCAATACTTCTTCAAAATTTCAATATCTATATCTATTTCGAATATCCAAAGCTTTAAATCAGCTCATACTTTTCATTAATTCATTTAAAATGATGGTTTCTTACATATCCCCTTAAATTTCCTGCAATATTGTACGGTCAAAATTTATTGCACAAGACTTCTTAGCACTTTTTATGCATAATATATATGAAATTGTGATTTAGATAAGTTTATGTCAGATTTAAAACCTCATTTCTTACAGAAATTTCCTGCTTGGCAGTGGTTACAGCACTACAGCACTGTGAAATTTAAATCTGATGTACTTGCTTCGCTGATCGTGATTGCCATGTTGGTTCCTCAAGGTATGGCGTATTCCATGCTGGCAGGTTTACCCCCAATCATGGGTTTATATGCCAGTATTTTACCGATGATTGTCTACGCACTCATTGGTGGAAGCTCAACCTTATCGATTGGCCCTGTGGCAATCATTTCGATGATGACTTTCGCCACGCTCAATCCGCTATTTGAAGTTGGTTCGCCTGTTTATATTGAAGCAGCGACACTTTTGGCCTTAATGGTCGGCCTGATTTCTCTGCTGCTAGGTGTACTACGTTTTGGTTTTTTAATTCAGTTGATCAGTCATCCTGTCATTAAAAGCTTCATTATTGCTTCGGCTCTGCTCATTGCACTGGGTCAGTTTAAGTTTCTCGTCGATGTCCCGCTAAAAGCCAACAACATCCCTGAGTTTGTTTTAAGTTTGTGGGAATACCTGAGTTTAACTCACTTTGCTTCACTCATCTTTGGTGTGCTGGCCATACTGTTTTTAATCTATGTACCAAAAATGTTGGCCACTCAATCAATTCAATCTCGATTCGGCTCTACTGCCTTTCTAAGTAAAGCACTTCCATTGATACTCGTGGTGATCTCAATTGCATCGGTGATGTTATTTGACCTGCAAAATGTCGGCATTAAAACCGTCGGTGAAATTCCTTCAGGATTTCCACCCTTAAGCTTTCCACATTGGAACTGGGAACTGGTACAAACCTTATTACCCGGTGCAACAATGATTGCCATGATCAGTTTTGTTGAGTCACTGTCTATTGCCCAAGCCACTGCCTTACAACAACGAAGCCAACTCAACAGTAACCAAGAGTTGGTCGCTCTAGGTTTAGCCAATCTAAGCGCTGGGGTTAGCTCCGCCTTTCCTGTGACAGGTAGCTTATCGCGTACAGTTGTTAATGCAGATGCAGGTGCAAAAACCCCGATGGCTGGCGTGTTGTCGTCATTGCTGATTATCGTTGTCAGTCTTTACTTCACTGGTTTTTTCCAAGACTTGCCCTTAGTGATCTTGGCGGCCACGATTATTGTTTCTATTTGGAAATTAGTCGACTTTAAACCTTTTGTGGATACTTGGCGTTATTCAAAAGCTGATGGTATTGCGATGTGGGTGACCTTTTTCGGTGTGGTGTGTATCGATATTTCTACGGGTCTCATTATTGGCATTATTTCTACCTTTATTCTGTTGTTATGGCGCATTAGTCGTCCACATATTGCGGTGATCGGCTTGGTTGAGGGCACACAGCATTTCCGTAATGTACAGCGTCATCATGTCTATACCGCACCACATATACTCTCGCTCCGTATAGATGAAAATATCTCGTTTTTAAATGCCAATACGCTTAAAGGTTTCCTGATCAATGAAGTCAGTCAAAATATTGACCTAGAGCATGTTGTTATCAATTGCTCAAGCGTCAGTTCAATTGACTTAAGTGCCTTAGAAATGTTGGAAGATTTAAATGCTGAATTATCAAAATTAGATATTCGACTGCATTTTTCTGAAGTCAAAGGTCCTGTCATGGATAAATTGCAGCACTCAAAATTACTCACGCATTTGAGTGGTCAAATTTTTCTCACCCACTATCAAGCCGTTACTGAGCTTGCGACAGCCAGTTCTGAGTACCAAATTTAAAGGCCTATTAGCTCACTGTTTAATCAATGCGAATTTGATAAACAGTGAGTTTTGAAGGGTTTACATTTTAATACACAAAAATATATTATAAAAAACAAAGGTTTATTTTTAAATTAAATTATTTTTTAAGCATTCCACATTTTCGTATAAAATACAGGGCTAATTTTCATCATTTTGTCATTGTAATTCTGACAAGGCTCTCCTATGTTTTCAGCATTTACACGCTTGAGTTTAGTAACCCGAATTATTATCGCCATTATTTTAGGTGTATTGGTTGCTTTTGTTGCTCCAGGCGTTGCACCCTATTTAAGTTTGCTTGGTGATTTATTCATTAAGGCATTGAAATCCGTAGCACCGATACTGGTCTTTGTACTTGTACTGTCATCCATTGCAAATTTCAAAGTGGGCAGCAGTAATTCTTACATTAAACCGATTATGTTGATGTACGCTATTGGTATGTTCCTTGCTGCTTTAAGTTCAGTAGTAGCAAGCCTTTTATTCCCAATTACATTAATTTTGGATGTTGCTGCAGAAAATCTTGTTCCGCCAGGCAGTCTTGCTGAAATATTGAAAAACTTATTATTAAGTTTTGTCGCAAACCCTGTTACAGCCATTTCAGAAGCAAATTTCATTGGAATTTTAGCTTGGGCTGTTGCCTTGGGTATTGCATTTCGCCATGCATCAGATACCACTAAAGTTTTCTTATCCGATGCTGCTGATGCGGTGAATAAAGTAATCCGTTTAGTGATTAACTTTGCACCTGTCGGTATCTTTGGTTTGGTTGCTGTTACATTTGCCGACTCAGGTTTGAAAACACTGATCAGCTATGCACACTTACTTGCGGTCTTAATTGGTACCATGTTCTTTGTTGCCTTGGTCATCAATCCACTAATGGTGGCATTTATGACCCGCTCAAATCCGTTCCCATTGGTTTTCCAATGTTTACGTGAAAGTGGTATCACTGCATTCTTTACGCGTAGTTCTGCTGCAAACATTCCTGTAAACCTTGACCTTGCGAAGCGTCTTGGTGTACCAGAGTCAACTGCAAGCGTAGCGATTCCTTTAGGTGCAACTGTCAATATGGCAGGTGCATCGGTCACAATTACAGTCCTCACACTAGCAGCAGTTCATACTTTGGGCATTTCTGTTGATTTCAGCACAATGTTGATTTTATCAGTCGTTGCTACCGTTTCTGCATGTGGTGCTTCAGGTGTTGCTGGTGGTTCATTGCTGCTTATTCCAGTGGCTTGTGGCCTGTTTGGTATTTCAAGTGATATCGCGATGCAAGTTGTAGCCATTGGTATGGTTATTAGCGTACTTCAAGATTCAACTGAAACCGCTTTAAACTCTTCGACTGACGTATTATTTACAGCTGCAGTAGACCGTGGTTTAAGATAATATCCTGATATTGGATACTTTTTAAGGCGAGGCCATGCCTTTTCAGACTTTACCGCTTTGGATACAACTGGGTGCTTTTTTTCTCGCAGTGAATGCAGGAATGATTAATGTACTCGGCCTGGTGACGATCTTGCACCAGTCGGTATCTCACATGACGGGTAATGTCAGTATGTTAGCCATGGCTTTAATTGCAGGGCAGCCGGCTACAATTATTTATTTGATTTTAGTGTTGCTCTGTTATGTGATTGGCTCATTTTATAGTGGGCTAATTCTAGGAAATAGTCACTTTAGCTTAACGCGACGTTATGGCGTCCCATTAAGCTTAGTGGCTTTTTTTATTGTCCTATGTTGGCTACTATTGCCCTATTTTCCACGTTACGCTTTGCTTTGGGCATGTGTGGCTATGGGTGTACAAAATGCAATGGTTAGCCACTATAAAGGTACCATTATTCGTACCACACACCTTTCTGGTGTTTTGACGGACTTAGGTTTGGCTTTGGGTTATAAAGCCCGTGGACTTCCGGTTGAGTCGAAACGTGTGGTCTTACATTTATTAATTTTGGCGGGATTTATCGTCGGTGGCATACTTGCCAGTTGGCTTTATCCTTATTTAAAATTAAACGCATTCTTGATTCCTGCCGCACTCAGTTTAATCATGAGCGCGGTATATTGGATCATCTATTTTCATTATCGACATATACACGATTAGTTGGAACGTACTATGGTTAAAAATGCATTACAGGCGCAACTGCTTAAAGCAGGTCTGGTCGATAATAAAAAGGCAAAAAAATTGTCTAAACAAGCCGTACATGAAAAACGTACCGGTGAAAGTAAAGATGCTGAAATCAAGGCGAAAATTGAGCAAGATCAGCAGCAGAAAATGGCTAAAGATCATGCTTTAGAGCAAGATCGTAAAGCAGTGTTGCAAGAAAAAGAATTAAAAGCTGCCATCATGCAAATGATTAATCAGCATAAAATTCGTGATACCGATGGCGAATCGACCTATCAATTTATCGATGATGCCAAGATCAAAAAGCTTTATATCAATCAGCAAATTTATAATGCCCTTGTTGCGGGTAGTCTTGTTATTGCACGTGAAAATAGCAACTATGCTTTTTTACCAAAAGAATTAGCCGACCGTATTAATGCGAAAATGGAAGGCTTTATTATTGTGAATAATTCTGAAGTGAATGAGCAAACCACGGATGAAGAAGATCCATATGCAGCTTATGTAATTCCTGATGATTTAATGTGGTAAGCATTTCATATCGCTAATGAAGCTCCTAATTAGGGGGCTTTTTTTAGCTCAACATTTATTTATTTTAGTTCATCAATTAGGTTATACCTTCAAAAAATCATTTCTTAGCACCCAATAAGTAACATTATGGACTATACATGTCGTAACTCCGTAAAGTTTACGAGTATAAAATTGCTTATATAATCATCATAATTACAATAGTTTGATCATTAACCCTTTCATTTACATCAATAAGAGTAGGATGATTTTGGAAAAAATTCAGTTCATTAAAAATATTCAAGATTGGTCAGATCAATACCCTTGGCTAGAAATGCTGACTTCGCTCAGTCTCATTATTGTTTTTGCCATTATTGCAACTTTTATCGCCAAGCAAATTGTGGTGCGTGGTATTCGTAAGCTCGTGTCTAAAATGGCCTTTAGCCACAGTCAAATTTTGTCAGAACATAGTGTGATAAAACGCTTTGCCAACATTGTTCCAGCAATTGTGATCTTAAATGGTATAACCACAGTCCCGCATTTATCTGTGAAGTTCATCTCAATCGTGCAAATGGCTTGTCAGGCCTTTATCTTCCTGACCATTGCTTTGGCCATTTCTGAATTACTGAATATTTTTAATCTGATTTATCAACGTAATCCAAAATCTAGAAACAAACCAATTAAAGGCTATTTGCAGTTGGTCAAATTGATCATTTTTTTGGTGTGTGGCCTAATGATCTTGGGTACTTTCCTGAAAAAAGATGTATTTACATTACTTGCTGGCTTTGGTGCTATGGCGGCCGTGCTCATGTTGGTTTTTCAGAACACCATTTTATCACTGGTTGCTTCGGTACAAATTTCTTCTTATGACATGGTGCGAATTGGTGACTGGATTGAGATGCCTTCGCTTAATGCGGATGGCGATGTCATTGATATGTCATTACATACCATTACCGTGCAGAACTTTGATAAGACCTTTACCACGATTCCAACCAATAAACTGGTGACTGACACCTTTAAAAACTGGCGTGGTATGGCACAGTCTGGTGTGCGCCGTATCAAACGCTCGCTTTATATCGATCAAAGCTCTATTCATTTCATGACTCAGGATGAGCAAAACAAACTCAAAGAATTTTTATTATTAGATCAATATCTTGATCATAAGCATGAAGAGCTTGCTCAGTTTAATCAGCAACTTTCCAATCAGTCGCAATATAATCAGCGCCGTTTAACCAATCTTGGGACCTTTCGTGCCTATGTAGAATTTTATTTACAACAGCATTCAGGCATTGCCCAACACCAAACGATTTTGGTGCGTCAGTTACAACCCACGAGTGAAGGCATTCCTTTAGAGATTTATGCTTTTAGTAAAACTATTGCATGGAAAGATTATGAAGCGATTCAATCGGATATCTTTGACCATCTGATCGCAATCACACCTGAGTTTGGACTTAAAATCTATCAAGCCCCTTCTAGTGCCGATTTTAAAGCCCTCGTTCAACCAAATGTCGATAAAAGCTAAGACTTAATTGCGCATCTCCCCATGTATATTTGAAGAAGAAATTCTTTAGGTTAAAGAATTCACAATGTCGATTGAATATATATTGGGGGCGTTTTCTTTAAAAGCTATTCGACATCTGCTAGTGCTTTTTTATCGCGCAATGCAAGGATTTAGAGCAGGCTAGATAAATGCGCTGATCGTATAATTTCCTAAAAATATAATGCATCTGAAACAACTAAAAATAATTAACTGATGTTACGCACATAACAGTAATTTCACATTTTAAAAATGATTTTTAATTCTATTCGACGGAGTCTTACATCTAGGGGGTGAATAAAGGGATTAGCCTTCGGCTGGAGGTACTTTTGTTTTGGCAAAAGCACCCAAAACCATTGTCATCCGCAAAACTCGTTCACTAGCGTCAAATTATTCAAAGTATCGCAAAAACATTTTTGATTAGAAGAAGTGCTGTCTCAAACACTTGCGGATGACGTTACCGCGTATCATACTTTTATTTAAATCAAATTACGCTTCTGGTGTTACTGCGTAACATCAGTAATTAAAAAAACCCAAACAAATACTATACAAATGTAGACAATTTTAGATACTATTTGTTAACAGTTGCATAAAAACGCTTCTAAAATAGGAGCTTGGTCATGGAAGGCCCCAAGAAACCTTCTCAGAAATCAGTTAAAAACGAATCACAATTACTCATAGAATCGATGAATCGCACTTCTGCCAAACATACGCTCATACAGGCAGAAGCATGTGATTTAGAGAATCGTGTCCGTATTGAGCGTGCTTTATCCGACCCGATTGCACGTATTCCGGCACAGTTTAAAAATGCTTATTACAAATTTTTGTACTACAACCAGAAAGACTATTTAAAGCAGGTCAACTATTTCGCTCAATTGGCATTTTTAATCTATTTTTGGGCAGATCGCTATGTGCTGCCAGACGTAGAAATGCTTTCAGGTGTGATTCGTATTATTGCCATTATAGGTGCATTTAGCCTGAACTATGTTCTGTTTAAATATATCAAACAGATTAAATTGCTCGATTTGATTTTGCCACTCGCCACTTGCCTTTCAGCGATTCTCTGGTTTGAGATATTACTTCAGTCGCAAAATGAACTGGTGCATAGCTATCAATATGCCGCCATTATTTTGATTGTATTGGGTAATTTAAGTATTCATGTGCATTTTCGCCCTTCGATCATGACCTCTGCCATGATCTCGGCAGCGATACTTTTTGGCGCATGGCGCACTAATGATTTTGGTGATTTTACGATTTTTTTATTGGTGTATATTCCTGTGCTGCTATTCAGTATGTATATCTGCTGGAACTCAACGCTGAACTCTCGTAAAACCTTTCTAAGAGCGCTGCTAGATGACTGGAACTTTCATACCCTTCGCAAAATTGCCCATACGGATGAATTAACCCAGTTAAGTAATCGTCGCCAATTTGTACATGCCGCCAATAAAAAAATCCAAGAAACCCCGATGACGGTCTGCACCAGTCTATTGATTTTTGATGTCGATCATTTTAAAGCGATTAATGATCAATACGGACATGATGTCGGCGATCAAGTGCTATGCCAAATTGCTGAAATTGCACGTAAAGAAATGCGGTTTTACGATATGTTGGCACGTTTTGGAGGTGAAGAATTTATTGTACTTTTGCCTTATACCGTCCCAGAAGATGCATTAAAAATTGCTGAACGGTTAAGACATAAAATGGAACAATACCAGTTTTATATAGATGGTCAATTGGTGAAATTTTCGATCTCCATTGGTGTTTCCAAAATTGACCCTAACCACGCCAAACTTGATCAGTTAATTAAACAAGCCGATATTGCTCTATACGAAGCAAAACGCCAAGGTCGTAATCGGGTTGTACATTTTAATTCTATGAACTTTTGCAGCCAAGCTTTTAAGTAAATAAACAAATCAAAATGGAGAAAAACCAGCGAATCCATTACACTCAGAGCTGAAGAAAGAAAGATTAATTACAGCAAAATTCTCAGGTTATCTGCATGCTTAAATGGTTTGAAAATTTAGTTGACGCTTATCCTGAACAGGACTTGAATAAACCATTGCCGACAAAATTTTTCCCCTTTGTATGGCAAGCTGCGACGGGTGTAAAAAAATACCTATTGTTATTGGTACTCTGTACAGCAGGTGTAGCGAGTTTTGAAGCACTGCTTTATTCCAAAATTGGCGAATTAGTCAATTGGATCAGTAAGTCTCAACCTGAAACCTTTTTACAGCAGCACCAGACGAATCTGACCATTTTAAGCTTTATTTTATTGGCAAATATCTTCTTTTCTTGCCTTCAAACCATTATTAAACATCAGATTCTATATAGCACCTTTCCAATGCGCCTACGTTGGAGATTTCATAACTTATTACTGAAACAAAGTTTAGATTTCTTCCACAACGACTTTGCAGGTCGTTTATCTGCCAAAGTCATGCAAACTTCACTGGCTGTACGTGAGTTTTGGATTATTCTTGGTGACATGTTGGCCTATGTCTTCATTTACCTGATTTCGATCACCGTGATTTTAGGTGCTATATCGCCACTGTTGATTGTTCCATTATTACTTTGGCTGGCTTTATTTATTGGTTCTGCATGCTATTTCATCCCAAAATTAAGCAAAATTTCAAATGAACAAGCCAATGCACGCGCAGTAATGACTGGTCGTGTCACCGATGCCTACACCAATATTCAAACAGTGAAATTATTTGCCCATGCGGGCCGTGAAAGCCAATATGCCAAAGCCTCAATGAAAGAATTTATGGTGACGGTGTATAAGCAAATGCGACTTGCTGCAAAATACAACATCGCGACGAATTTGCTGATCATTGTTTTATATGGTGGCGTACTTGGAACAGCCGTTTGGCTCTGGATGGATGGTCAAGCTGAGCTTGGGGTCATTGCAGCAGCGACCGCCATGATTTTAAAACTCAGTAGTATTTCCGAGTTTATGATGTGGCAAACATCTGCCCTATTTGAAAATGTCGGGACCATTCAAGATGGGATGAAAACCATGGGCCGCCCAATTCATATTCAAGATAAAGCTGATGCAACCGACTTAAAAGTACAGCAAGGCGAAATTAAATTTGAAGATGTCAGTTTTGCTTATAATGATAAAAAGGTCATCAATCAATTTAATTTAACCATTCGACCAGGTGAAAAAATCGGTATAGTCGGGCGTTCAGGTGCCGGAAAATCGACATTAATTCAACTTTTACTCCACTTTTATGATATCAATCATGGTCGTATTTCGATTGATGGCCAAAATATAGAAGATATTACTCAAGATAGCTTGAGAAAAAATATTGCTTTGGTGACCCAAGACACCTCGTTATTGCATCGCACGGTTGAAGAAAATATTAAATATGGCCGTCCGAATGCGACTGATGAAGAAATGTATGATGCAGTACGCAAAGCGAAAGCTGATGAATTCATTCCTCAATTGATCGATTTACGTGGTCAACGTGGCTATGACGCATTTGTTGGTGAACGTGGTGTTAAATTATCTGGCGGTCAGCGTCAACGTATTGCAATTGCTCGAGTATTTTTAAAAGACGCACCAATTTTAATTTTAGATGAAGCCACAAGTGCGCTCGATTCAGAAGTCGAAGCTGCGATTCAATCGAGTTTAGATGATTTGATGCAAGGCAAAACTGTGATTGCCATTGCGCATCGACTGTCAACAATTGCGCAAATGGATCGATTGATTGTCTTGGATCAAGGACGTATTGCTGAGCAAGGCACCCATGAAGAGCTTGTCGCTTTGAATGGTATTTATG
Source organism: Acinetobacter sp. YH01009 (assembly GCF_013420765.1). Lineage (NCBI taxonomy): Bacteria > Pseudomonadati > Pseudomonadota > Gammaproteobacteria > Moraxellales > Moraxellaceae > Acinetobacter > Acinetobacter sp. YH01009. The sequence continues at coordinate 47,367 of NZ_VOYE01000013.1, forward strand.
CACACTTGTGGCAGCGTCAAACCGGTGGATTTTTAATAGAACAACATAAAGTAGAATCAAAGGAAGATGAAAATGCTGTATCTGGAAGACCTTAAAGTTGGTGATCACTTTAGCAGTCGTGAATATGAAATGACTGTTGAAGAAATCAAGCAATTTGCCAACGCTTTTGATCCTCAGGAATTTCATACAGATGAAGTCAAAGCCCAACAGCACCCGATCTTTCAAGGGCTAGCGGCAAGTGGTTGGCATACTGCTGCTGTAACAATGCGCTTATGGACTGAATGTTTCCTTGTGGCTTATGGCTTAATTGGCTCTGAATCAAGTCTGCGTTGGCCGCGCCCAACACGTCCGGGGGATAAAATTCGTGTAGAAGTTGAAATATCTGCAATTACTCCGTCGAAAAGTAAGACAGACCGCGGCATTGTGACCTATGTTACGCAAGCGCTCAATCAGCACAATGACGTTCTTTATATGTCTACGACCAAAATTGTGGTCTTTTCCAAAGATTTTAAACCGAATTAATCCTTAACGGCCTACTTTACAACGCTAAGGTAGGCCGCTATAAATAGTTGAGCCTAGTCAGTTTGTCCAACAATTTTTGTGGGATACAACACGGAATCATGCCAATATAACCTTGAACAGAAGAAAAACCCGCATTGCAACGGAACGCTATGAAAACAATTAATTCCCGTCAGGATCAGGGTATTCCCGGAGTGTATGGATTGCTCCTTTTAGATGTGGTCTCTCGATGGGGCTACACTGCAGAAACATTATTTAGTCCATTCGGATTAAACAGCGAACAATTGGCTGAACCAGATTTCCGTATTCCAACACCCATCGCCAATCAATTGGTAGAGCACGCACTACGATTAACTGGTGAGCCAACTCTAGGTTTTCATTTGGGCAACCAAATGCGCATCTCAATTCATGGTTTTATTGGCTATGCCATCATGACGGCGAAGGACATAACTGATGCCTTAGTCTTGGCAAACCGTTTTATTCAGTTACGCATGCCCTTTTTACAGCTTTTTTTCTCAACTTTTGGAACCAAAGCTACTGTTCAACTACAAACCGACGTTACGATTGAGCCTTTACGTACTGAGATTTCTATTGCCTTAATTTTTGGCATGATCAGCATGGGCAAAGCAATTACTGGTGTGGATTATTCTGCGGGAGAAATTGATTTTGATTTCCCTCAACCTGAAGGTTTTGAGCGGTTTATTGCCAAATATCCACGACACCAATTTAGATTTGATCAGCCACATCTCCTACTTAGTTTTGATAAGCAATATTTAACCAATAAATTGGTCCATGCAGACCCGATTGCCAGTCAAATCGCCATTAATCAATGTGAAGCTGAACTTTCTGCTTTGGGCGAACGCCACCGTATTGCCATGCGCGTTCGTGACATTTTAACCAACTCTGAGCAGCACTATTTAAGTATTGAAAGTGTTGCTGAATGGCTACACATGTCCGATCGAACCCTTAAACGCCAACTTGCTGCCGAAGGGACTTCATTTTCAACATTGGTTGACGAAGTTCGCTACCGTCATGCTACTTCGCTTCTATCACGGACTGATTTTACCTTAGAGCAAATTGCTGATGAATTGGGCTATAGCGATGTCGCCAATTTTAGCCGTGCTTTTAAGCGTTGGAGTGGTCGTAGCCCAAGCAATTGGCGTAAAGATCCGTACTTATAAGTCTTTTGTTTTACCTAAAAAGCATGTATAACTCATGCCAAAAATGAATTTAATGGATTTAAGGAGTTATCAATGAATCATCCTTCAGATTTAAAGTACGCAAGTACACATGAATGGGTGCGAATTGAAGGTGACCTTGTTGTTACAGGCATTTCTGATCATGCACAAGACGCATTGGGTGATTTAGTTTATGTTGAAGCACCAGATGTGGGCCAACATATCACTGCTGGTGAACAAGCGGGTGTGGTCGAGTCGGTAAAAACCGCTTCTGATATTCATGCACCGATTTCTGGTGTGGTTGTTGAAGTCAATCCAGACCTTGAAGATGATCCTGATTTTGTAAACGATGCACCTTATAGCAAAGGTTGGATTTATAAAATTAAACCAGACAATATGGCTGATGTAGATGCTTTATTGACCAGCGAACAATACGAAGCTGGTCTGTAAATATTTCTAATATCTAAAAAATCAGCCCTCAGGCTGATTTTTTTATTTCAATTTGATAGCTAAATTGGCTTATATACCATTTGCATGAATATGCAGCTTATATTTCTTCCGAAGCTTCGGTGCTTTCAGGTTCTTCTTTCTTTTCTTCAACCATACTAAACGATTGCGCAGCCGCTGAAGTACCATTTGCACGTGAACTTTTTAGTTTAATTTGCAAACGTAATTCATTGGTTGAATCGGCATTTCTTAAAGCTTCTTCATAAGAAATTGCGCCATCATTATATAAATCAAATAAAGCTTGGTCGAAAGTTTGCATCCCAATTTCACGAGATTTTGCCATGATCGCTTTTAGTTCATGAAACTCACCTTTCAAAATCAAATCTGAAATGAGCGGCGTATTTAACATGATTTCAACGGCTGCACGGCGTCCTTTACCATCTTCAGTCCGGATTAAACGCTGCGAAACAATCGCTTTCATATTGCTCGATAAATCCATAAGCAATTGATTTCTTCGCTCTTCTGGGAAGAAGTTAATGATTCGATCTAGGGTTTGATTGGCGTTATTTGAATGTAGCGTACCTAAACATAAATGTCCTGTTTCAGCAAAGGCAATTGCATGTTCCATAGTCTCGGTGTCACGAATTTCACCAATTAAAATCACGTCTGGTGCTTGTCGCAAGGTATTTTTTAAAGCGTTATGCCACGAATGACTGTCTACACCGACTTCACGATGCGTAATCATTGATTTTTTATGCTTATGCACATATTCCACTGGGTCTTCAACAGTGATGATATGCCCTGCACTATTTTCATTTCGATAATCAATCAGCGCCGCTAAAGAGGTTGATTTTCCTGAACCTGTACCTCCAACCACTAAAACTAAACCACGTTTTTCCATAATCACGTGCTTAAGCGAAGCCGGTAATTTAAGCTTTTCAAAATTTGGAATTTCTGCCGTAATGGTACGAATGACCATACCCACATGTAACTGTTGCTGAAATACATTGACACGAAAACGCGAAACGTTTGGCACACTAATCGCAAAGTTACATTCTAGTTCTGTTTCAAACTCTTTGCGCTGCTTCTCATTCATCAAACTATAGGCGAAAAGCTTTGTTTTCTCAGCATCAAGTTCTTGCTGCCCAAAGGGTTTCATCATGCCTTGATGTTTAATACTTGGTGGAAAATCTGCCGTAATAAATAAATCAGAACCCCCATATTCAACCACTTTGGTTAACATGTGGAACATAAAACGGCGTGCTTCTTCCAGCAATTCAGCAGTGTACATCAACTTCCCCAATATAAAATTTCAAATACCCAAGCACAGATTGTCATTATTTCTGGCGCTGTATTGAGCTTAGACATTATTGTGCATAAAAAATTTGATTCACTCAAACATAAAATACTGAATTATCAGTATATATTTTAGTAAATATGCCATTTTTCAATTTTTATATCACAGTAAACAACAAAGGATTTTTCAAAATAAAAGCCTTAGAACAATCAATATTCTAAGGCTTTGGGCTACATCAATTCAGAGTGAGTATGCTTTTGATTGTTAAGCACTACGTTTGATTTGTGATGCACGAAGTTCATTCGCAACCTGTTGAATCAAATCAATGGTTTTGTCCCAACCTAAGCATCCATCTGTTACAGATTGACCATAAGTCATGTCACAACTAATTTTTTGATTTCCGTCCACCAAATGACTTTCCAACATCACGCCACGCACTTGAGTATGCTCACGCTCTGCTACAATTGTGCGTAATACTTCAGGTTGCTTCATTGGGTCTTTATGGCTATTGCCATGACTACAATCGATCACTAAAGCCGGTAAATCGCCTTTTACTTTACTACGAATTTTGTCTATTTCAGCCAAACTATAATTTGGACCTATATTGGAGCCACGTAAAATCAAATGTGCTTGCGGGTTACCAACGGATTCTAAAATACACGGTAAGCCAGTTTGGCTCATACCTAAGAACTGGTGTGGATGCGAAGCAGATTGAATGGCATCTAGAGCAATTTGGATTGATCCATCTGTTCCGTTTTTGAAACCGATACTGTATGGCATATGACTTGAGATTTCACGATGAATTTGTGATTCGCTGGTACGTGCACCGATTGCACCCCACGCCAAAAGGTCATCAAAATAACCTGTCGCCATTGGGCTTAAAATTTCAGAGGCGATCGGCAAACCCATTTCAATAATTTGTAAGTACAACTCACGTGATTTTTCTAAGCCCAACTGCATATTAGATGATCCATCTAAACTTGGGTCATACATATAGCCTTTCCAGCCCACTGTAGTACGTGGTTTCTCAATATATGCGCGCATCACAAGAAAAATTTGATCTGAAACCTGTGCCTGTAATTGTTTTAATTTTTCAGCATATTCCAAAGCAGCAATCGGATCATGGATTGAACATGGACCTGTAATAATCATTAGACGCGGGTCTTGACCCGTCAAAATATTTTGAATCGTTGCACGATGTGCAGCAATTTGTTCTGCAGCATGAACTGATAAAGGTAATTGTTGTTTCAGTTGATGTGGCAAGCTCAAAAGCGTTTCTTTTGACTGTGTAGATTTCTGAATTTCTGAATTTTGAGTTTGTTGTAAAGCTGTATTTAGCGCATTCATTGGTTCTATTCCTTTGGACTGTACGTATAAACAGTCCGATCTTTTATCTGAGCGTTATGGGACTTTGGGACTTCAGGGCTTTAGACATAGACTGACTAAAGTAAAACCAATAACCGTTGCTAAAATATGAATTATTTACTGTAAACATGAGATTTCTCCAAAAATATTATAAAAATCAAGACATAAAAAAACCTGATCAGGGTTGCCGATCAGGTATAAACTTGGTGGGCAACCTTTTTCATGCCCGAACGCGTTCAGGCAATTATCTAAACTGCCAAAAGTAATAATATGCGTTTAAGATTAAAGGTTGCTTTAACATCTTGATTTCATCAAAAAGTATCTGTCTGAAAATTAAAATACGCTGTATTCATCGGTTTGACAATAGTTTTTTGCTATTTTGTCGTATTAAATAACTCTACTGTCAATAATTGAGACCTATTTTAAAAATTTGATGTGTTGATTAATAAATCAACATTTACTAGAATGCACAACATTAGGCTGTCTCAAGCTTTTTTCCATTTATTTTTTAATTCGAGTATTTGCCAATGAAGTAAGCCCTGTTTTTTCATCATCAAATCCATTTTTTTGATGTGCAAACACATGGCTAATGACTTTGACTGCATTTTCTCAAATATTGTCTTTTTTATAAAATAAAATTAGTTATTTGTATTGCGCATCTTTGCTATTGCAAGGTGCATCTATGACTCAAACAGCTTGTACAATTTCCCAATTAAGCTTGGAATTTCCCTCTAAAACACTTTTTAAAAACCTGAAATTTAACCTCAATCAACAGCAGCTTTCGGCATGTATTGGTCGCAATGGTTTAGGAAAGTCCTGCATCCTTAAAATCTTACATGAACAAAATCTGAAAGATCTCCCCTATGAAGGGGAAATTTCATGGAATGTACCACATGCCTATTTATCACAATTTTCTCGGCTAGAAGCTGACACGATTGCTTCTGCACTCGGTGTGGAAGATTTATTTAGCGCATTTCAACGTATCGAAATAGGCAATGCCAGTTTTGAAGACTTTGAGCTGACTGAAAACCAGTGGCACCGTCCTGCATTATGGCAGCAACAACTTAAGCAGGCGTCACTTACGACAGATTTAAATTTCCCTGTCGCTCAGCTGAGTGAGGGTCAAAAAACCAAATTGGCTTTGTGTGCATTATTTTTAAAAACCGACCATTATTTACTTTTGGATGAACCTAGTAACCATTTAGATGCATCCTCACGCTTATGGCTCATCGATCGTTTAGAAAACCATCCTGCCGGTGCATTTATTGTCAGTCATGATCGAGAGTTACTGCAACATGTAGAGCATATCTATGCTTTAAATGAGTTTGGACTCACACATGTTACTGGCAACAATGAAGACTACGTTCAACAAAATGATCTGCAAAATAAAGCCTTACAACGTAATGCTTTACAGCATAAACGTGAGTTAAAACAGCTCAAATTACAGCAACACGAAACACAAATGAAAGCACAAAAACGAGAACAACAAAGTCATGCACTACGCAAGTCGGGCTCCCAAGCCAAAGTGTTACTCGATTTTAAAAAGGAACAAGCCGGTCAAAACCTCGCAACAGTTCAAACACAACAGCAGAAGCAATTGGAAGAAAAGAGAACCCAACTGATTCAATCACAGCAACAACTTGAGCATGTCAAAGAGCAGCAATTTGTTTTTCAACATCGCGCTGAAAAAACTGGAGAAATCTTAAGAGTTAAACATTTTCATAGCAAAATATCTCAGCACCAGCCTTTTGACTTGGCCTTACAGGCAGGTGAAAAAATTCATTTAAAAGGAAAAAATGGTATTGGTAAATCTACATTTCTAAAGTATCTGAGTCAGACCACATCACAGTCTAGCCATGAAATATTTTTGTCTGTGAATACCCTGTATTTAGACCAAAACTTGAGTGATTTATCACCTGAACTGAGTGTTTTGGACAATCTAGCAAAGTTTAATCGTGAGGTTTCCTCAACGGAATGGCGTAATCAACTCGGTCAACTTAGAATCCGTGGTCAAAAAACGGAACTGCCATTTCACTGTTTAAGTGGTGGTGAGCGTTTAAAAGTGACCTTGTTAGGCTTAAATTATTTAACACCGAATATTGAGCTTTTATTGTTAGATGAACCTGAAAACCACTTAGATATAGAGTCTAGAGTGTTATTGGCTCAAGCCATTCAGCATTATACAGGTGCGGTGATCCTCGTTTCACATGATGCATATTTTGTAGAATCTTGTGGTATTCAGAATAGCGTGCAATTAGTTGAATAACTCTTGCTCGCTAGATATATTTAAAAAAGCCAAAGTAGATGAACGCTACTTTGGCGAATTTACTGCTTTAGAAATCGTTCTTATTTAACTGATATTACGCACGTAAAAGTAATTTCGCATTTTTAAAATACTTTTTCAGTCTATTCTACGGAGTCTTACATCTAGGGTTTAGATAAAGAGATTAGCCTTCGGCTGGAGGTACTCTTACGAAGCACGCTTCTCATTAGGCAAAATGAGAAGCAAAGCTTCGCAAGAAAACCATCTTGCGGTGCAATGCACCTCACCGACAAAACTCGTTCACTACCTTCAAATTATTCAAAGTATCGCAAAAACATTTTTGATGAGAAGTAGTCCTGTCTCAAACAGTTGCGGATGACATTACCGCGTATCGTTCTTTTATTTGAATCAAATTGCGTTTCTGATGTTAATACGTAACTTCAACTTCTAATTTAAGATCTCTTAGGACAATATTGCTTAAAAAATACTTTATTTTAATGCCCGATTTTCTTCATGATTTTTTGTTTAACACGCTGCTGAAGTGATATTGAGCGTTCCTTGAGCTCGGCACGCCAATCATTCGGCACTGAACATTTCGCGAGGCGAACCCAAACGCTGGAAAACTGTTTGATAAAACTGGCTTCATTATAGTGAATACCATATTCCTCACAGAGTGCTTTAATTTTAGGTGCAGCTTCGGCATAGCGATTCGCAGGCATATCTGGAAATAAATGGTGTTCAATTTGGTGGCTCAAATTACCACTGAGTATATGTAACCATTGCGTTCCACTAAAATTACTTGAGCCACGAATTTGACGGAGATACCATTCTGCTCGAGTTTCATTTTCGGTATTGTCCATCTCAAAGTTTTCCGCATCTTCAGTAAAATGTCCATTAAAGATGACAGCGGAAGCCCATAAGCTACGAATCACGTTGGCTACAGCATTTCCTGCAAATACAGGAATCGCATTGGGACCTGCAATAAGCGGGAAAAATACATAATCTTTAATCACTTGGCGCTTAATTTTCTGACGTACATCGGCCGCTTCATGCCATACATCTTTCCAAGTTTTGGTTTTATACGCGATAACATCTTCTAAATGTAAACGTTGAATGCCGACATACCACTCAAAGAAAACCATGAGTTGGGCAGCCAGTGGAATATTAAAAAGGAAACGTGGCTCCCACTTTTGCGATTCACTTACACGGATTAAGCCATAGCCGACATCATGGTCCATACCGACAATATTGGTATAGGTATGATGCACATAGTTATGGGTATATTTCCAGTCTTGACCTGTGGCAATGGTATCCCAATCATAATTAGCACCATTTAAACTCGGGTCATTTAACCAATCAAACTGACCATGCATCACATTATGACCGAGTTCCATGTTCTCTACGATTTTAGAAATACCCAATAAACCCGTACCCATTAACCAAACTGGTGGAATCCAACCTGCAAACATCAACATGCCACGAGAAGCAATCTCGCTATAACGGACAAAATTGCGAATTTTATAAATATACGCTGCATCTTTTTCACCTACACTCTGCATGATTTCACGTCGTATTTGCTCGACTTTTTCACCAAATTCAGCAGTTTGTTCGGGTGATAAATAACGTGACTTACTATTCGGACGAATATATATCGATTGATTCATGATGATGCCCCTGATTTGTTTTTATGCGGCTTGGGTTAGAGTTGAATGCGTACGGGTGAAATTGCCTGAGAGACACATAACTTGATTTGTGTGTTATTCGCATGATCCATTTCGCCAGTGAGTAAGTTTTTCACTGAACCCTGTAATTTGGTACACGAACAGGTATTACAAATACCCATCCGACAGCCATGCGCAGGTTTTAAACCGGCTTTTTCAGCACTTTCCAGTAAATTTCCCTCTGCCAAAAAATCTTGCTGGGCTAAACTAAAAGTGACAGGTTGAGCAGGCACTGAATCATCAGCAATCATCTGAAAATATTCAGTATTTAAATATTCTGAAAGCTTAAACTCACGATACAGTTGCTCAATGCTTTGCATCATTGGCGCTGCACCACAGGCATAGCAATCTCGCTGCTTAAAATCGGGGACCATGTGGTTTAGCACCTCTGGTGAGATATGTAATTTAGTTTTCAGCGTATTAATCGCATGTAAATGTGCATGGTTTGATTGCTTCGCCAGTTGAATCAATTCATCCAAATACGCATCATCTCGATTGAAATAAATCAGGTCAACCGTACGCCCAAGCTTAATCGCTTGTTTAAACAAAGTCATGATTGAGGTAATGCCACTACCAGAAGCAAGCAGTAAAATTGGTCGATCCGAATTTAGCTTTAGGCCAAACTCACCTTGCGGTTGCGATAATTCAACAACATCACCTGTTTTTAATTGCGTCAGGCAATTGGACACTTTGCCTTGCTGTTTAACTGCAATCACCACATGACCAGATGTATTAATTTCGACGACGCTATAGCTACGTTGATGACGTACACCATCTTTGACAACTGTCACCAGAACACATTGGCCTGGTCGATAATTTACAACTTTAAAATTGTGATTCGCTAAAAAACTCAGTTCATAAAACCCGATCCCCACACAACGTGATTTGACCAATTGTGCTTTTATACGTTTGTAGGCCCAAATTGCATCAAATTTTTCTGAAATAAAATCAATAAAATCTTCCCGAATCCACTCAGGCTTGTAACTTGTAGTTGTCATTTTTTGCCTCGGATAATGCATTAATATACATTTGTTTTTAAATTATGCTTACCTTATGTTTAGTGCTAATTTCCCACCATGTGAATTCGGGACAAAATTTATCATTTGGCATTTTTTATCATTTTATGTCTAACAATCTGTCACTTTTTGCAAATCCTAATTTGAAGTTTTGATTTGTTATAACGACACAAATAAAAAAAACTAGGCCAAAGCCTAGTTTTTAAAAAAGTGAAAATTAACGCATTAATATTTAAATGATTAGTCGTTTAATCAAAAATATTTAAATCAATGTTTAATCTTCAAAATGTACAACAGAGCGAATTGATTTACCTTCATGCATTAAATCAAAGGCTTCATTGATTTTATCCAGCCCCATGGTATGGGTCACGAATGGTTCAAGTTTGATCTCGCCTGACATGGCTTCTTCTACCATACCCGGTAATTGTGAACGACCTTTAACACCACCAAAAGCAGTGCCTTTCCAAGTACGACCAGTAACCAATTGGAATGGACGGGTTGAAATTTCTTGACCTGCACCTGCCACACCAATAATCACAGATTGACCCCAACCACGGTGAGCACATTCCAAAGCAGAGCGCATCACATTGGTATTGCCAATACATTCAAATGAATGGTCGACACCCCAGCCGGTCATTTCTACAATCACTTCCTGTACAGGACGATCATAATCTTTTGGATTAACAAAATCCGTCGCGCCAAATTCTTCAGCCAGTTTGAATTTGTCAGGATTGGTATCTACCGCAATGATACGACCTGCTTTGGCTTTTTTAGCACCTTGTACCACAGCCAAACCAATACCACCTAAACCAAAGACTGCAACTGAGTCACCTTCCTGAACTTTAGCGGTATTTTTGACTGCACCAAGGCCTGTTGTTACGCCGCAACCCAACAAACATACATGTTCGTGGTTCGCTTCAGGGTTAATTTTTGCCAAAGACACTTCTGCTACCACTGTATATTCAGAGAATGTTGAACAGCCCATATAGTGATAAATCGGCTGACCATTATAAGAAAAACGTGTTGTGCCATCCGGCATTAAACCTTTCCCTTGTGTTGCTCGTACCGATACACAAAGATTTGTTTTACCCGATTTACAGAATAAACATTCACCACATTCTGCAGTATAAAGTGGAATTACATGATCACCCGGTTGCACTGAAGTCACACCTTCACCGACTTCAACCACAACACCTGCACCTTCATGCCCTAAAATTGCTGGAAATACGCCTTCAGGATCATCACCCGACAATGTAAATGCATCTGTATGACACACACCTGTATGGCTAATTTTGACTAAAACCTCACCTGCTTTAGGTGGTGCCACATCAATTTCAACAATTTCTAAAGGCTGACCCGGTCCAAAAGCAACGGCTGCACGTGATTTCATGTCTAAAAACATCCTGTATGGCTTATATTAACAGATGAGTTACAGTAACCTCTTTTTAAGCCTAGATACAACCTTAAAACATGATGTTATGATGAATTTTTCAAGGAATGATTAATGCTATTCGAATGATACAATTACGTGAAATAAGTTGTACTGTCGGTTTAACTGTTTCGATCAACCTATTAACTGGATGCAGCTTACCTAGCAATCAGTCAAAAAAAGATGTCCCTATACAATCACATGCAGAAAAATGGATTACGTCTGCTACGGATTTAGAAAAATTACAACAAAAACAAACGGCTTATTTAGCCTTAGATGATGCCTTCTTAAGTATTGCATCTCGCCTGCATTTGATTCGAAACGCAAAATACACCATCGATTTGCAATATTATATTTGGGAAAATGATGCTATTGGGCATCTGATGTTTCAAGAATTACTGCATGCCGCTGACCGTGGGGTAAAAGTAAGGCTACTAATTGATGATCAAAACGGGACGAAACTCGATCCGACCTTACAATCCCTTTCAGCTCATCCCAACATTTCAATCAAACTGTTTAATCCCTATAAATTCAGAAAATTACGTGTCATTGATTATGCATTTCGCTTAAAGCATATTAACCATCGTATGCATAATAAATTAATTGTTGCCGATGGTTTTATAGGCGTAACTGGTGGTCGTAACATCAGTAATGAATATTTTGATGCCAGTGAAAGTTTTCAATTTACAGATTTGGATATCCTTTTCTATGGGGAAGCCATTCAACAAGCCAATCAAGTGTTTTTGAACTTTTGGAATGATGATTTAAGTTATTCTGTTCAGCAATGGATTAGTGCAGGTACAAAAAAAGACTTAAATCAATTAAGACAAACGTACCAAGAAAACTCTACAACGTTGACTAAAGATCAACAGCGCATTAACTATGCACAGCAACAACTGGCGGCTCAGCTTAAACTTAGACCGGTGAACTGGGCCGAAGCACATTTCATTGCGGATAGTCCGAATAAAATTCGTGGTGAGGCTAAAGAGCAAGAATTAATTTATAACCAATTTTCGACCTTAATGGGACAGCCCAAGGAACGCATGGAATTGGTTTCAGCTTATTTTGTTCCCACGCAACAAGGAACTGACTTTCTAACGGGTCTTGCAGGTAAAAATGTAGAAGTCCGTGTGTTAACCAATTCATTTTTAGCCAATGACGTCGCTGTCGTTCATGCGTTTTATCAAAAATATCGCAAAGACTTACTCAAAAATGGCGTGAAACTTTATGAATTTAAACCTTATATAGAGCGTTCAAAACGCACATGGTATGAGGTCATGACCGGAAATATCATCCCTGCGAAAGGCAAAAATGCCTCTAGTTTGCATGCAAAATTTTTCGATATTGACGGTATGGTGTTTATTGGATCGTTTAACTTTGATCCACGTTCCGCAAATTTAAATTCGGAAGTTGGCCTTGTCGTTAAATCTGATCGATTACAAAACGATATTTCGGCGGCATTAAACCAGTATTTACCGCAAATTGCATATGAATTAAAACTAGATGAAAAAGGCGAAATCATTTGGTTAGAGCAACAAAAAAATGGAAAAATCAAAACCTATACTCATGAACCTGAAACAACTCGATTCCAGCGATTTAGTATAAAAGCAGTGTCATATCTTCCTATTGAATGGATGATGTAATGACAATGTACTGCTAATTGGTTAAGTTTTTCTCATCGATAAGATCTAATAGGAACGATTTAAGCAGTTTCAAGCAACTCAATAATGCTCTTGTTCAATCTCGTTCATATGAGTGCTGGCTTTTGAAAAGAACCAAACCATTGACTTCACCCAGACATTCCACTTGGCCATAATTGGCTGCTTTCAGCGCATCTAAATGCTCCTTAACAGACATATACAACTCATGATTTTGCTGAGCATTTGGTGCATATAGATGATCACACACAATATACACGCCTTGTGTATTTAACAACGTTTTTACAGTCCGATGAAACTCTGCTGCATACGCCTTATGCCTCAACTCATGTAAAGCTTGATGAATAACAATCACATCAAAGGTGCTTTTCTCATTGAAATGAAGAGGTTCTTCCCAATTAGATTGTTTGAAATCCCCTGTTGTAAAATTACATTTTAAGCGTTGCGATGCACTTAGTTTTCCTTTTGCCAAGTCATGCATAGCTTCGGAAAAATCAAATGCTGTGTAATCTATATTTGGACAATGATTGATTAAAAACTCAGCCAAATAGCCTGGGCCTGAACCGAGTTCAAGCACGTGCACATTCGTGTTGAAAGCCAAAATAGAGTCGACATACATTTGAAAGATGTCATAACGCCACGGACGTTTAAGATTGACTTCAGCAGCCCATTGTTTAGCTTGGATTGGATCTTTTAAGTCTATGGGGCTTGGTACATCGTTTGTGTGTATATTATTTTCGCAATTCATTTTTCTTAGACTTAATTTAGATAGATTGAATGCTATTTATACATAAAATATCTCAATAAAAGCAAAGGTTTTACTCAAACTTGATGATGCTTTAACATCCACCTCTTATTTTGTTTTATCTCCTCCTAAAGTTTTCTAATGCAATTTTTTGATTTAAGCCGCCAATTTAATTTAAGTGATATTTTAACGCCTTTTACGACACTTCCTGAACTTGGTCATCAAGAATGGTTTTTGTCGAAAGTTCGGGTTGAGCATGACTGCTTATCTGACAATGACATGATTGAAGGCCAAGCTGTGCTTAAATCTAATCACAATATCCAAATTGAGTTGGAATGGTTAATCCAAGATACAGGTCATGGATTACAGCTTTTATTTAAAGGCATTGAAACTGCAGCTAGCGAAGAAACTTTGGTGATCGTGAAAGGCGCACAAATTTTAAATGATGCAAACAAAAAAGTTTCATCTCAGACACTGAGTTTATGGATCGATGGTACTTTACTACCTATGCTGCCGAATATTCGCAAAGAAATTAAAGCGCGTTTAAACCTTTGGGATTATGTTGAATATGATGGCTAATGCCTCGCCTGAAAAACTGTTTGGCCTTAAAAAAGGTAATCAATCACAGACCTGAAATCTGCATCATTTTTTAGTTAAGCTGTATCTTGCAATTTCAGCTCATTCAGACACTGCTGCAAAACATCAAATACTTTTTTGTCGATGCACTGCGCGACATTAAAACGCATGTATTGCCCTGCGTTCTGTGCTGAGCTGAATGAATTGCCTGGTGCAAGAATGATACCTTGCGTCAAACAGCTTTTTGATAGCTGTGCTGCATCAATATTTGCAGGTAATTGACACCATAAAAAAATGCCAGCTTTGGGCATAACGACTGGATGAATGTCTAGAGCTGCAAGTTTCTTTACGGCATCCATCATATGTTTTTGTAGCTGTTTTTTGACCCATTCAATATGCCTTATATAACTACTGTCCATAAGGGCTTGATAAATAATCTCTGCATTTAAATGACTGGTATTAAAATGAGTTGCAATATTCAAATCAATCAGCTGATCAATTATTGATTCGTGAGCAATGATATAACCACAGCGCACCGCAGCAGAAAGCGTTTTGGTAAAACTGCCAATTTGAATTACCTGCTTTAAACCCAATAAAGTTAAATAACGTGGCGCATGTAGATACTCAAATTCGGCAAAAATATCATCTTCAACGATGATTAACCCACTTTGCTCTGCCAATTTAGCAATTTCAAATGCCGTTTGCATAGAAAGTGCTGCACCAGTTGGGTTGTGTATGCCTGAGTTGGTTAAATAGATTTTGGGCTGAAACTGCAGCACTTGCTTAAATACTTCTACATCTGGACCATTTTTGCCATACGGTAATGTAATGCAATTCAGCCCATGTGCCTTAATCAGTGCCCTAAAATTAAAGTAACATGGATCATCGATCAGAACCGTATCACCAGTTTTAAGTAAATGCCGAAAAATCAGATCAATAGAATGTGTTGCAGAATCACTAATGAAAATCTGCTTCAAATTAAGCATTACATCATAAACCTCACCTTTACGAGCAATATAGCGGCGTAAATTTGTATGACCGTGTGGCGCCGAATAATCTATTAAGAAACTGCTATCAGATTTAGCAGCCGTTTTTAAGGCTTTACGTAAAGTCTGCTCTGGCATCCATTCTTTTGGCAGCCAGCCGCAACCGGGAATCAGCATACCTTCATGAGCATCTAGCGATTGGCGTGAAATCCACAACGGATCGACCTCTCGGTTATATTCAATAGCATGCTCACTTAATAAAACATTTGCAGTAGAACGTTTGCAGACATAATAGCCAGCTCCAATTCTTGACTCCAATACACCGCTACTGACCAACCGTGCATAGGCTTCTACAACAGTTGAAACCGAACAGCCCAACTGTTGGGAAAATTGACGTACCGAAGGAATGCGGCAGCCTTCAGAAAGCTGTTTCTGATCGATCAGTGTTTGGACTTGCTGCATGACCCATTCGATTTTTGTCATCTTTTCATTTCCTTATTCATGCAGTTTTAGTGAAATATTACGACACACTTTGAACTTATTAACTGACAGTTCAGTCTATTAATCGTTCTAAATCTTGGCTTTACAGCTTATTCAAAGATGGCTATAGATGCAAATTGTATGGGTATTTTATCCATAACAGTTCTTTTTAATTGTATTTGACTGTATCTATTTCAGTCATACAGTACGGTATAAATTTTATTACATATCTTTAGACCAAAAATATGGAATGAACATGCAATTTGACCTCAAAGAAGTTCATCAGGGCTGGCTCAACGGTTTTATTGGCGTTGTTATTTTTGCAGGTTCTATGCCTGCAACCCGTGTTGCCGTTCAAGGCTTTAGCCCCGAATTTCTGACAGGCGCTCGCGCCTGTATTGCAGCTATTTTAGCATTGATACTTTTATTCGTTTTAAAGCAGCCTAAGCCATCTATGCTGCAAATTAAATCCTTATGTATTGTTTCAACAGGTGTTGTCATTGGTTTTCCATTATTTACGGCACTGGCTTTACAAACAGAAACTGCGGCTCACTCTTTAATTTTTGTAGCTTTACTACCATTGGCCACGGCTTTTTTTGCAGTGCTACGTGCCAAAGAAATCCCTAAAAATGCCTTTTGGCTGTTTGCAGGTGCAGGCAGTGCTTTAGTCATCTTTTTCATGCTACATCAATCTGGTGTTAAAGGAATTTCTCTCGGTGACATCTATATGATTATTGCTGTTCTGCTCTGCGGATTGGGCTATGCCGAAGGTGGCGTACTGTCTAGAGCTTTAGGTGGATGGCAGGTCATTTGCTGGGCTTTAATCATTGCTTTGCCACTGATGCTGCCACTCTGCTGGCTCTATTTCCCAAACGATTTTCAACATATTCCTCTCAGCGCATATATTGGCTTAGCGTATGTGTCATTGTTCAGCATGTTAATCGGCTTCTTTTTTTGGTACAAAGGCTTAGCTTTGGGTGGAATTGCCAAAGTCGGTCAAATCCAGCTAGTACAGCCCTTTATTGGCCTTATGCTGTGCGCCGTATTATTAAATGAACAGATTAGCCTACTGATGATTGCGGTATCTTTAGCTGTAGTGAGCTGTGTTGTTCTAGCTAAAAAGTACGCTTAAATATTTTTTAAATTGCCTAATTTTAAAGCAAATACAGTGGCATGAATGACCAGTTTATTGCCATTGTTTAGCACAAAAATAGTGAAAAACTCTGATAGAGTGATATGCATAGACAATAATAAAAAAGGCAAAATCATGAATCATCAGAATTGGACTCAAATTCGTAAAGTCGTTGCAAATGCCCAACGTGCGTCTATGCATTGCTCGATTGCTACGGTTGATCAAAATTACCAACCAACAATCACCCCAATTGGCACTTTATTTTTACATGAATCAACCTTTTCAGGTTTCTTCTTTGATACTTATTCAGCGTCACTGCGGGATAATTTAACAATGAATCCAAAAGCCTGCATACAAGCGATAAATAGCAGCAAAGCCTTTTGGCTAAAATCATTAATCAATGGTCAATTTCAAGAATATCCAGGGATACGCCTATATGCTGAAATTGGTGAGTTACGGCCAGCAAGTGAAACAGAATTCGCTTTGGTTCAACAAAGAATTAAGGCATTAAAATGGACTAAAGGTAGCCGCCTAATTTGGAATAATTTTCATCAAGTGCGTGATTTTTCTGTACATGACTTCAAATGGGTACAATATCCTGCAATGATGCCTAAATCATCTTTCTAAGGAAAGCAACCATTGATAAAAGATTACACCAAAGCTTTCTTATAGTAAGTCAATTTCTTTAAATAATTTACTATACGCTTCGGCTTTTTTTTCCAATGCTAGTGGATAAGCTCTAGATGATGACGGCATACGGTATAAAGTCAAATCTCTGCCTGCAAATTCGGTACGAACAGCATGCCCAATGCGTGGTTTTTCAGTATTTTCTGGCATCGAGAGCATCAACGTATCAGTCGCCTTGTCTCCCGTCGTCATAATACTGCGGCAATTCGGCATCTGCGTGAGTAACTTCGCAATATCGGTTGGCTGATAAATCTGTAAAAACTTGTCTGATGCATTACCTTTCAAACGAATCACTTGATAGGCAGTATCAAAAATGCCTATACCTTTTTCATTTAAAAAATCTCGAATGAGCTGTTCTTTAAAAGTCTTGCTCTCTAGATTGAGAAAATGATTTTTATCCTGAAAAAAACATAGGCCAAAGATTTTCCACATGTCATTTTGAAAATTTGGATAATAAAAATCCATCTTCCAGCGGGTTTTTGGAGGTGGAAAACTCCCTAACATCAAGAGTTTCCCATTTGATGGCAAAAATGGCGCTAAAGGATGTGTTTCGATTTGCGGATTCACGCCTGAAATATCTTTGCTCATGTAAATTTAACTTCGCCCAGTGGTTGAATCATAAAATGTCTATGAAAATTGTTCAGTGATTTGTTTTGCTATTTTTTCAGCCCATAACTGATAAATTTCTTTGCTCGGGTGAAAGCCGTCTTTTGCCATTTGTAAATTTTTTTCACGATATTCTTGTAAATCGTATTCAATTAGCCTCGTATTAGGCTTTGTTTTAATAAAATTTTTTAACAGCGCATTCATCTTCTGAGAATATTGTCCAAACAGCCATGACAATGGAAACGGTAAAGCTGGAAACTCATCCATTGGTGGCACACCTGAAATGATCAATAGCTGTGGTTGAAACTTTTCCTCGACAGTTTGATATAAACGCTGCTGGAGCTTCAACCACTGGTCTGGTTGTTTTAATGCTGTGACATCATTGACACCAACAGAGCTGATCACGACATCAAAGTTCTGCGTTGTGACATTATCCAAAGCATTGATGATTTGCTGGCTGTTAAGCCCCGTTGTGGCTTCAAGGCAAAAGTGAACTTGATAATCAGGCGATAAAATTTTAAGCAATTGTCCCAATAGCGCATCTGACTGATGCTCGACGCCGACACCTGCTGCTGCTGAATCACCTAGTATTAATAGCGATAATGGTCGATTACCCTGACCACTCATCCCACAACGTTCTCCCATCGGTTCTGCTAAACGTGGGGTATTTTTTTTCACACGGTAACCTTGGATCAG
Source organism: Acinetobacter sp. YH01009 (assembly GCF_013420765.1). Classification (NCBI taxonomy): domain Bacteria; kingdom Pseudomonadati; phylum Pseudomonadota; class Gammaproteobacteria; order Moraxellales; family Moraxellaceae; genus Acinetobacter; species Acinetobacter sp. YH01009. Next base: position 66,168 of record NZ_VOYE01000013.1, read on the forward strand.
TAACGCAGGTAACAGCAGCAGTGTTGATACTTTGACTAGCATAATATTTGGGTAATGATTTAAAGCTTATCGTCTTCATTATTTTAAATAGTTTAAGAAACAAAGCATTGACTCTATTGTTATTTTTCTACATTTTCTTTTATTAAAAGCATCATTCTGGGGCATATTGCTAGTTTTTTATATTAATAATGATTATCATTTATTGGTTTTCATCCTACCTATTTTATTATTTCAATGAAAGAACTTTCCCCACTTTTTTTAGCTTGCTCAATTAGCTTTGCTGTTACTTCTGCTTTTGCCCAAACTCAAAATTCACCCGCTTTAACCGATACAATAGAAAAAAAACATTTTCCCTATGCTGCTGCATGTGAAGATGTCAAAGCGCAAAGCCAAATATTATTAAACCTACAACATCAGTTAAATCAAAATCCAAAACAACATGCTCAAATTATTGAAGATTTTTGGAAGCGTGTAGAGCTTATAGGTACACCAATCATTGAAAACTATGATGAAAAACATGACCGTATAATTTTTTTATGGAAAGGTGCGCAGCATAATGTACGCCTTATTGGTGGCCCGAGTAATGACCATGAATGGTTAACACGCCTACCAAATACCGATATTTGGTTTAAAGAATCGATTATTGATCATCGTTATATTGGCAGTTATAGCTTTGCTGTCGACTTACCGAACTTAGAAGGTTATCTGTCAAATTATTGTCCGCATCTGAATCCTAAACTTAAAGAATCAAGAACGCAGCGTCGTGCTGTGATACAAGTGCAACGGATTGATCCTTTCAACAAAAACACTTATCTCGCAAGTAATGATACATCAGGCTTGCGTAATGAAAATTTAGTGGCGCTTAAAGATGCCCCGCCTTTTATTGATCCAAAACAATATCCAAATGTGAAACAGCCCAAATTACTAGAGTTTGTTCTAGATAGCAAAATTTTGAATAACTCACGTAAAATCCTAATTTACCAATCTAAAGCCAAGAAAAACCAAAGCTATATCACTGCTATATTTTTTGATGGTCAGCAATATAACGAGTTGCTTAATGTTCCAAAGGCATTAGATATATTAGTTGAGCAAGGTCAGTTACCGCCAATTCAAGCCATTTTTGTTTCTCCACCGAATGATCAGGAACGACCGAAAGAATTAACACCCAATGCTAAATTTTCAGCATTTTTTAGTGATGAACTGATGCCTTGGATTCAAAAAAATGCACCGGCAAAAGTCGATTCGAAAAAAACGGTATTACTCGGCTCAAGCCTAGGCGGTTTAAGTTCAGCTTATTTAGCCTTAGAAAATCCAAATCAAATTAGTCACGTCGTACCGTTATCTGGATCATTTTGGTGGCAAAATGAAGCGACAGACCTCCCAAATGGCATGAGTAAAATCATTCGTGATAAAACCTCACAACCTAAACAGCATTGGTTTATTACTGCCAATAGTTATGAAAGCTCACGAAATAATAATGAACTGAGTATTTTAGAGACTTCGCCTATTGTTGCAGCCGACTTAAAAAATAAAGGTCATGATGTGCATTATCAATCGTATATCGGCGGACATTCCTACGCGGTATGGCAAGTTGCCTTGCAAGATGCACTCAAACATTTTTTTGCGCAAAAGTAGTTTATAAACGTTTAGATCATAAAAAAGCCCTCAATTGAGGGCTTTTTTTGAAGATTGTATTTAATTAATTCCAGCGGTTTATGCGTTTAAAGGTTCCAAAATCATTGAAACGTACACCAACTTCACGCATGACTTGGTGTGCCGTTTTTGCAGTTAGGTGACGAATATAAAACGGCTCTTTGACCACAAAATGGTGAATGGCATGGGTCGAACCGAAGTTAAAGCAAAACAATTGCATTGGGAACAACCACCACGGATTTAACACCTGAGTTTGTTTAATGACATCACGTGGGTCAATATCACCATAATAATGCATATTTGAGCTGATAAATTGTAAGCAGAAAGAGCGTATAAAGTTCGGAATAATCCAAACCACGGCTAGAAAATTAATCGTTGGAATTAACTTCACTAAATTAACTGACCAACTAATACTTTGTCCTAACATTGGACCAATACCATTCACCACATGATAAATGACAAAAACATACCAAATGCCGTAATAAACAAAACTTAAAGGAAAAAATCCAGTCAGTTGAGAGATCAATGCAGTTTTACGTTCTTTTTCAGGTTGTTTTTCAATGAATTTCCCAATCATTTTAAACATTTGAAATGGGCGCAAATACACCGTCATCAATTGATCGCTAATGACCAATAGACGACGCAATCCCCACGGCATGCCATTACTGATGCCCCGTTCTTCCAAATCGTATTCGGAACCTGAATACTTGTGATGATTGAGGTGCAAACGACGACGTGCCCAAGGACTAATGGTATTGGGACGTGCTAACCAAACCAAAGCCAACATGAGATGGTGAGCCCATGGCGTCTTTTTAAAATACATATAATGAATCAGGTCATGTTCTAATTCATGTGTCAGTGAAGCAAACATCGCCACCAAAATCACACAAGCCCATGCCGGTAAAATGCCAACAGCAAACGCCCAAGCTGAACCCAACATTCCCAGTAGCGCAAAAATAAGGATGGCTGCGCCTATAAAGTTTTGATGTTTTAAAATGGGATATTGCTGACGTAAGTCTTCACCAGCTTTCGTTACGACAGTTCTGACTTTGTTAATTCGCTGTTGATCTGTCATATCGGAAGACATAGACATAGTACAAACCTAAAAATTAATGAACAGTTGTACATTAAAGCAAATTAAAAAAAAGGAAATCGCTATTTTGAGAACAAATCATCGTCTGTTCAAATATTCAACATTTTATTTATTTTCAATATCTTATTTATAAATAATCTGAGTAATTACTCCAATTTTTCTTTGCAAAATCGGCTGCTTTTAATGTCTTTTGATCACAGGTTTTATGTATTCCTTTTTAACCTACAGAGGAAGGTGAAGATCATTTGAGAATAAAAAAGCCCCAAAATTGGAGCTTTATTATTGAATAAAGGTTTAACCCAATTTATTCACAATTTTCAACGGCAATACTTTCATTGCAAGACCTAAAGGCAACCAGGGCCATTGTGGTACATAAGCTTTAACCGGTGCTTTCTCAATGGCTTTTGCTAAAAGATGTGAACCAGTTTTTTCATCGACTTCAAATGGCAGTTTTTTCGCACCTTCATTGATCTCTGTACGAATATAACCAGGGAAAATAGTCGTCACTTTAATTGGGGTATCAATCAGTTCTGCACGAATACCTTCAGCTAGAGCAGCAACACCTGCTTTACTCGCACCATAAGCCGTTAAATGTTTAGGCATGCCGCGCATAGCACTCATCGAAGAAATCACCACCAAATGCCCTGCATTTTGGCTACGGAAAATTTCAACCGCAGCTTCACATTGCGCTAATGCAGAGATAAAGTTAGTTTCAACTGTGGCACGGTTAATTTCAAAATTGCCTTTACCAATACGACGACCTTCACCGATACCTGCGTTGACAATAACACGGTCAATACTGCCAAAATCTGCTTTAAAGGCACGGAACACTTCAAACACTTGATCGTAATTTGTGACATCGAGGGTTTTCGCAATCACTTTGATGCCATATTGGCTTTCCAGTTCATTTTTTAGCGTTTCTAGACGCTCTAAACGACGTGCACAAATGGCTAAGTTGTAGCCTTTTTGTGCAAACTCGCGTGCCATTCCTGCACCAATCCCTGAGCTTGCACCTGTAATTAAAATTGTTTTAGCCATGATAATTCCTTTGTTTATCTTAGATCCAAGTTAATAAATTTGGATCAACTGCTTTTATAAAATGGTGTTCATTTAAACTGAGTAATTGCGGTTCATTTCCAACCAAACGCAGTGTTGTCATACTGGTATTGGCAATGGCCCAATTAAGTGCAAATGTTTTTTCAGGACTCAGCCCTAAAATTTTACCGACTGCAACGGAGATCACTCCACCTGAACTAAACACAACGGCATAACGCGGTTTGGTTTCAGCCAGTTGAGTGCATAACTTTTCTAGCGCTGTTTCGACTCGACTTTTAAAATGTGGCCAAGATTCATCATATTCATGATGAAATTCTCCGCCTGTCCAACGTTCAATAGCGCCTTCAAAAATTTTAGATAAATAAGCACGCGGGTTTTCATGCTTAGATACATCTTCTTTTAATAAATGCGGCTGGTTAAATCGAGGTTCATACTGAGCAAAAACTTGCTGATGATTAAATTCATTCCATGCGTTATCTGTATCAACTTGTGCTTCTGGAAAGCATTCAGCCAATGCAAGATTGGCTGTTTGTTGATGACGTTGCATGGAGCCCGCAACCACATAAGGACTTTCTTTTAAAATACGGTCGAAATACTGTCCCAGCACCTTAGCCTGTAGCTCACCATTGGGAGAAAGCTTGTCATAGCTTTCTGCACCAAAAGAAGCCTGACCGTGCCGAATTAAATATATCGTGGTCATTTCCCTAAAATATCCTTCATTTTTTCAATATATTTTTGTGCCACTTCATTGGCTTCAAGTTTTTGCAAACCGATAAGTTTTAAGGCACGAATATGTAAAGCATGAATCACAATCCAAAAATCTTTAAATGCTGGATTATTGGTTTGCTTGTGGTAAAAGCGGTAATAAATTTGCTGTGCGATTACCGCTAAACGGAAAATGCCGAACACTTCATAAAAGGTCCAGTTGTCTGTTTGTAGACCAGTTTTATCCAAATAATATTCAACGACTTCTTTACGGCTAAACATGCCTTTCAAGTTGGTCGGCTGACGGCGTGTGGCTTTAAAAATTGCGTTATCGCCACTTTCAACCCAATACGCCAAAGCTGAGCCTAAGTCCATCAGTGGATCACCTAATGTTGCCATTTCCCAATCCAATACACCAATCACTTGGGTAGGATCATTTGGATCTAAAATCACGTTATCAAAACGCCAATCGTTATGAATTACACAGGTTTTAGAGTCAGCAGGAATATTGTCTTTGAGCCAATTACGGACATATTTAAAAGAAGGAACATTTAAGGTTTTGGCTTTTTCATAGCGTGCGTCCCAACCTTCCACTTGACGACGACAGTATCCGTCGCCCTTGCCTATTTTTTCTAGAGCTGTGCCTTCATAAGGCACTTGATGCAGTTCAATTAACTTGTCGATGACGTTGGTACACAACGCTCGAACTTGAGTTTCATCAAAATTGATTTCTTTGGGTAAGTTTGCACGTGGAATGATGCCTTCTACGCGCTTCATCACGTAGAAATCACAGCCAATCACTGATTCGTCCTGACATAGTGCCACCATTTCAGGGAGCACAGGATAAAATTCAGATAATGCTTTCTGTACGTTATATTCACGTGCCATATCATGTGCAGACTTGGCTTTGGTGCCTTTCGGTGGACGACGTAAGATTAAATCAGCATTGTCGTATTTTAAGCGATAAGTCCAATTTGATGCACCGCCTGAATATTGAGTGACTTCTACAGGCCCTTCTATTTCAACGCCATGTTCAATCAACCAATTGCCTACAGCACGTACATCCAGTTCTTCACCCTCACGAACTGAACCGCCTACATCGATCACTGACATGCTTTTCTTCCTAAACTTGAATCTATCATGATGATAAAAATATAATTTTCTATAGTTTTATAGCATGGACAACTCCGGGTTGCCATGCCAAATATGTGGCTACAACTTGTTTATTTTTTACGACGGCTGCTATAACCGCGCTTCGCCAATTCTAATTTTGCAATCATGCCTTTATGCACTTCATCAGGGCCATCAGCTAGACGCAGTGAACGTGCTTGCGCAAAGAAACCTGTGAGCGGTGTATCTCTAGAAACCCCAGCACCGCCGTGGATTTGAATCGCCATATCGACAACTTTTTCTAAGACACTTGGCGCAACCACTTTAATTGCCGAAATCTCGGTTAATGCAGCCATATTCCCTAGAGTATCCATTTTATATGCTGCATATAGGGTCAGTAAACGTGCTTGATCGATCGCAACACGTGCTTCTGCTACGCGTTCTAAATTGCCACCGAGTTTTAAAATTTCTTTACCAAACGCAGTTCGGCTCATACCGCGGTCAATCATCAGTTCTAGTGATTTCTCAGCAGCACCAATACAACGCATACAGTGATGAATACGGCCTGGGCCTAAACGACCTTGTGCAATTTCAAAACCTTGACCTGCTCCGCCAATGAAATTTGCAACAGGAACACGAACATTTGTGAAGCTAATTTCACCATGTCCATGTGGTGCATCGTAGTCACCAAATACTGGAAGCATACGTTCGATTTTTACACCCGCCGTATCGACAGGAACTAAAACCATTGAATGCTGATGGTGACGGTCTTTGCTTTCATCAGGTGTATGCGCCATAAAGATAATGATTTTGGCATTTGGATCACCTAAACCTGAAGACCACCATTTACGGCCATTCAACACAATTTCGTCGCCTTCAACGACAGCCGTAGCTTCCATATTGGTGGCATCACTTGAAGCAACTGCAGGTTCCGTCATACAAAACACCGAACGGATTTTTCCGTCTAGTAATGGTGTTAACCACTGCTGCTTTTGTTGTTCCGTGCCATAGCGCCAAATCACTTCCATATTGCCGCTGTCAGGTGCATTGCAATTGAATACCGTAGGTGCAAGTAAGCTACGGCCTGAAAGTTCTGCGATGTGTGCATATTCTTGTACAGATAAGCCTTGCCCAAGTTCAGGACAAGGTAAAAACATATTCCATAAGCCCTCAGCTTTGGCTTTATCCTTTAAAACCTCTAACTGTGCCGGCCATTGCCATTTGGTCCAATCACCACCTTGGTTCAACTCATGAACTTCTGCCCAAAACTCAGTTTCTACAGGCTCAATTTCATCTTTAATAAATTTTTTTGTTCTTTCAATATAATCTTGTGCACGTGCTGAAAGTTCAAACATGACAACATCCTTTAAATATTATGTTCTTTACGCTTTACAACACCATAACCTGAAATCTAATATGAACAAAATGATTTAATTCAATAGATGAACATGAATAGTATTCATAAAAATACCGTCATCGATATGGGTGTGTTTCACCGTATGGATATCAATTTATATCCACTGTATATCGCAATTTATGAACAAAAAAGCATTTCAAAAGCTGCGCAAATTTTGTGTATCACTCAGTCTGCAGCGAGTCATGCACTTCAACGTTTAAGACAACATTTACAAGATGACTTATTTGTACGTGCTGGGGCAAAAATGCTCCCGACTCCATTTGCTGAACAGATTTATCCCGTAATTAAAAATGCGCTTATTGCGATTCAAAGTATTTCTATCCAAAAACAACAATTTACTCCTTCAATGGTACAGAGCTTAAAAATTGCGGTACATGATGAAATTGAACCGATTATTTTTCCCAAGTTAGTTGAACACTTTCAACAGCAACAGTTTCAAATCCAATTTTCCAGTATTAAATTAGACCGCAAAACCATTGTGGCTGACCTTGCTGCACAGCAAATTGATTTTGCGATTGACCTAGAGCAAAACTTTGGTGAAAAGATTAATTTTCAAACCTTGGTTGAAGACCAATTCGTGGTTTGTAGTCAACATCCTAAGATGGATGAGTCTATTTATCTTTCTGCACCACACATTGGGGTTTCTTCACGACGTGCAGGTGTATTAGTTGAAGATATTTATTTAAATCGTAAAAAACACTCTAGAGAGATTTTTTTACGCTGTCAGCATTACTCTACAGCGTTACAAATTTTGGCACAGCAACCTAAGGCAATATTGACGATTCCACAAAATATTTTGACGCACTTACAGGTTGCTCCCGAACTGAATATTTTTGATGTACCTGTAGACTTGCCGAAAATTAAATTAGGGATGTATTGGCATAATGATTTGGAATTAAATTCACGGCATGTTTTTTTGCGAAGCGAAATTTCTAAAATATTTGCTTAGGCTATTTTTAATGGGACACCACTTTACTTAGGCTATTTGCATGTATTTAGATAGAGTTTTGCGTGATGAAACTTGCTGTATATTTATAGATCAAATGCTGATTATTTAAGGTATTTTTAACTGACCGTCGGTTTATTCGACAGCCATATATCATGAGTTCTTATAAAATCTAAACTCCTGTTTTTATGCGATATGACCTCGTTCATATCATTGTGTATGCTTTCAAATCTCTCCGCGAATTGGCTCATGGCTTTAGGTGCAGTACTGTGCCTGATCACAGTCTATGTTCTTTATAAAGTCTCCATTTTCCTAAAGGATTTTTTCCAACCTTTTAAGAAAGGAAAATCTTACCTCTGCCGTGTATCTGATATTAGTGATGGCGATACCCTCACCTGCTATCGGATGAATCTAAGACGTTCTAAAACCAAACTTCGCTTTGCTTATGTGGATGCGCCAGAATCGACACAAGCCTACGGTAAAGAGTCTGCACGCCTGATCAAATCTATGGTTTACAAGAAATTTGTTCGCGTAAAAATCACTGATGTAGACCGTTATGGCCGCTGCGTTGGGGTCATTTATCGCTATCGTAAATGCATGAATGAAGAGATGGTAAAACGTGGGGCTGCATGGGTGTACGAAGAATACATCCGTGACCAAAAGCATTTGAACTATATGATGAATTTACAAAGCAAAGCACGTAAACAAAAGAAAGGTTTGTGGAAAGCCAGTCGTCCAATGCGCCCTAAAGAGTATCGTAAATTACATAAATAACAGACCACATTACAGCATGGCTAAGGAATATTTGATGACTTAGCCATGTCTAATATTTGACCTTTTTTTACTTCGCTATACAATAATGCTGCCCTTTGGGGCATAGAAAATACATTAGATAATTAAAATTGGAATAATAATGACTGAACTTACTTCAAGCGAATTGAATCCGTTTCAACAAGATCAAAATATTCAGCCTCAAATTCAAAAAGCCGATCATCCACTGTCTCCTGAAGGGCGTTTTGGCCGCCTGTCCTATTTAGCGTGGTTATTTATCATTAGTATGATTTATACCTGCCTATTGGGCATCAGCGTCGCGCTGGGTCTTTTTGCATTTTTCAATTCAGCAGAACGTAGTATTGATGCACTTTTTAATTCATTCTTAGGACTCAGTGCGATCGCTCTGATTGTCGTTTCCATTATTGCAATGTTTGTCGCAATGATCTGCATTACGATTCGTCGTTTACATGATCTAAATAAAAGCGGTTGGCTCTGTTTAATTTTTCTCATCCCACTGGTCGGAACCATCTTTAGCATTTATGTGATGGCTGCAAAAGGCACCGAAGGTGAAAATAAATATGGCATAAAACGTCCAACGGAACAAACAGAGAAAGTTATTGGGTCATTGTATCTAATCCTGATGATTGTTTATTTATTGGTCATGATCCCATTGATGTTCAATATGCAAAGTATGATGAACAATTTAGAACAAGCGCAATTACAAGAACAAGCGATGATGTCTGAAGGTGAACCTGAATTAACGGATGAACAAATTGCGGCTTATTTAGAGCAAGCTGAATCAGAAGGTGAAGAACTTGCTTATGCAGATGGTGAAAGTGTAGAAATTTCAGAAAATGCAGACAGTTCAGCGGAAGATGCTGCAATTGCAGCTGCAGAAGCTTCTGTAGAATAAACACGTATTGTTTAAGGTATCAATTCAACGATATGCATTGAACGATAAGCTTTAAATGAAATGCTATGCAAGAAAACCTGTGTGCCCGCAGGTTTTTTTATACCTATTATTTATGCTTTAAGTTGTTCACTTGAATTCAAAATAAATTAGGCGTAAAGTTGCCAATAATTTAGTTACCCTAGTTAACTATTATGAATCCCACATTAGGTTTTCGCTCTTCACTTCTGCGCTGTGCGCGTCTGATGAGTGATGAAATCAACACAATTTTATTGCCCTATCAATTGAACTATTCGCTTTGGCAAGTCATGTTTGTCATCCGTGAAAAAACCGCTTGTACATCTATTGAAATGGCGGAATATTTAAATGTATCCAAGCCATCCATCACTAAGCGTGTCAAAATTCTTGTACAGATGGATATTTTGACTCATGTGCAAACTGACGATAAACGTCAAAAGAAAATGATGCTCAGCGAGACTGGTCTTAATTTATTTCAACAATGTGCAAAAGACATAGATGCCTTTGAGCAGCGCCTGATCGCGCCATTAGCCAGTCCAGATATCCAACATTCCATTCAAATTTTACACCGTGTCATGCAAGAACTTGAACAAAGAACTCTAGGTGATGATCATGCAAGATAAAGCACCACTTTGGACTCGAAATTTTATTTTAGTCAGCGCCATTAACTTCCAATTGGTTTTAACCTTTTATCTCTTGGTTGTGGTGATCGTGGGCTATGCGGTGGCTGAATTAGGTGCAACAACTGCTCAAGCCGGTCTAGTTTCAGGCTTGTTCATTGTCGGCACATTGGTCGGGCGTTTATTGGTGGGTAAGTTCCTAGAGCGTTTTGGTCGTAAAACAACACTGATCGTTGGTTTAATTGGCTTTTTAGTCTTTTCTGGTTTTTACTTCATTCAGTTTGGCGTCGGCATGTTGCTCTTCATACGCTTTATGCATGGCTTTATGATGGGTATGGCATCAACAGTGCTGGGTACCTTAATTGCCCAAACCTTACCAGCGACACGTCGCGGTGAAGGCATTGGCTACTACAGCATGAGTAGTACGTTAGGTACGGCTATTGGGCCATTTCTTGCCATTTGGATGATGTTACATATTGGTTATCATGCGATTTTTATCGTTTCTACGATTATCGCATTGAGCTGCCTATTGGTTGCCTTGCTGATTCAAGTGCCCGATTTACCCAAAATCAATAAACCTCTTGATACTGTTGAAGCCGTCAAAAAACCAAGTTGGATTGCTCAATTTGTAGAACCTAAAGCATTACCGATTTCTTTGATTATGCTTTTTGCTTCGATCTGCTATTCAGGTGTTTTATCTTTCATTAACTTCTACGCCAAAGAAATCGATTTAGTTGAAACAGCATCATTTTTCTTTTTAATGTATGCCATTGCGATTTTAATTTCTCGCCCATTTACTGGCCCGTTGATGGACCGTAAAGGTGAAAATATTGTGATCTACCCTGCTTTTGTGATTATGGGCGTAGCATTGGTATTGCTCAGCATCACACAGAGCTCATGGATGCTTTTACTTTGTGCCAGCTTACTTGGACTCGGTTATGGCAATATTCAGTCGGTCTGCCAAACAGTTGCCGTGAAAAGTGCGCCGCTTGAACGTATGGGCTTTGCCACTTCAACTTTCTTTATCTTTTTAGATGCCGGTTTAGGCTTTGGACCGTACTTTATCGGTAAATTGCTCGACCATATTGGCTACTCACAATTGTACTTGTATAGCGCATTTGCTGCCTTTGCATGTATTGGTGCCTACTACATTTTACATGGTCGTTATACTGTTCGAACTGCTTAAACTATAATTAAACATCAAATCGTCGGCTGAAACGTCGACGATATTCTAAGGGGCTCAGCCCCGTTTTTTTTTGAAATAACCGTCGAAATGAGCTTGAGTCACTATAGCCAACCTCTCGCATAATCAGATCTAAAGCATGTCCCGTTTCTTCTAAACGCTTTCGTGCAGCTTCAATACGTATTGATTGTAAGTACTGATTCGGTGGAATATCCAAAGCCGCTTTAAAATGTCGAATCAATGTCCTCGTTGTCACATTAAACTGCGTCGCAAGTTCATCTAAGACAATATTTTCATGATAATGCTGTTCTAACCAATCTTGAACTTTTTGCACCAAACCATCCTGATGCGGTTTAGATATTTTCAATAATGAATAGGACAACTGACTATCACGACGATAATCCAATACAAATGATTTTGCCGTGTGGATTGCTGTTTCAAAACCATAAAAACGTTCTATTAGATGCAGCCCCAAATCAAACCATGCTAAGCCGCCGCCAGCACAGTAAATATTTTGATCATGGCTAATGAGCTGATCTGCATTCAGTCTTACCAAAGGATAGCGTTCACGAAACATTTGCTGAAAGCCCCAATGCGTCGTTGCCTGCTTACCATCTAAAAGCCCTGCTTCTGCCAGAAAAAAATTACCCGTACAGTTTCCTGCGATCAGTCCGCTCTGCAATTGCCGAGTTTTTAATAACCCGATCAGTGCTGAGTTTTGCGCTAAAACATCTAAGATCGGCGCGCCTATCGTTGGGACAATGATGATATCTGCATCTGTTATTTCAGAAAATGCTAAATCTGCATAAAGCTTGATGCCATTGATACATTGCACAGCTTGAGCATGTTGTGAGGCAATTTTGACCTGAAATAGCCGCTGCACATTTTGTTTTTGAATCCGGTTCCAACTGACCCCCGCCATTGCAAATAGATCAACAACCCCTGTAATCGCAGAAGCCAAAGCACCATCAAATGCTAAAATTATGATTTTCTTCATTTAAAGTTCAAATTATCAAAATGTCATTTTTGACTTATTAAGTGTCATTATTGACAATTCTATATCTAAAAATCAACTGCTAGGCTTAAGGCATAAAATTCGACCCGATTAGAGATTGATCAATGGCGCAGTTAATCAATGACAAAGATTTAAATTTTTTGCTATTTGACGTGTTTAAAGCGCAAGACTTAACGCATTACCCACGTTTTGCCGAGCATGATGCTGAAACCTTCAAAAGCATCCTAGAAACTGCACAAGGTATTGCTCAAGACTTTTTTGCACCCCATAACGCAACAGCCGATCAAAACGAACCAGCCTTTGATAGTCAACAGGTTAAAACCATTGCTGAAGTCAAAACGGCATGGAAACAATTTGCAGATGCCGGCCTGCTTTGTGCGCAGCATGATTATGATGCAGGCGGTATGCAACTTCCGACTTTAATTAACATGGCTGCAAATGCCTATTTCATGTCGGCAAATCCATCGTCAGTGGCTTATTCATTTCTAACCGCTGCTGCTGCAAATGTAATTCAAGCTTTCGGTACGACTGAACAAAAAGATAGGTTTGTACCGCATATGTTCAGTGGTCGCTTTGCTGGAACGATGGCCATGACTGAACCTGATGTGGGTTCATCTTTGGGTGATTTGACCACAAAAGCCATACCACAAGCCGATGGTACTTACCTTATCAAAGGCCAAAAGATGTTTATTTCAGGGGGTGACCAAGACATCACTGAAAATATCGTGCATTTGGTCCTTGCTCGCATCCAAGATGCACCTCAGGGCGTGAAAGGTATATCGCTGTTTATTGTTCCGAAGTTTAAAACCCTAAGCGATGGTTCACTTGCAGATGCCAATGACGTACAACTGGCTGGCTTATTGCATAAAATGGGCTACCGAGGTACAACATCGACAGTACTGAGCTTTGGTGAAAAAGATCAATGTACTGGCTATCTGATTGGTGAAGCAGGTGCTGGTCTTAAATATATGTTTAAGATGATGAATGAAGCACGAGTCGGTGTCGGCTTAGGTGCAGCCATGATTGGATACCGTGGCTATTTAGAGTCACTCGAATATGCCAAAAACCGTCCACAAGGTCGCTTAGTATCAGATAAAAATCCTACCTCAAAACCTGTCAATATTATTCAACATACAGATGTTAAACGGATGCTTTTGGCACAAAAATCCTATGTGGAAGGCGCACTCGCATTATGCCTATTTGCTGCACGATTAATTGATGAACATCAAGCCGCTAACAATGAAGACAGCGCGTTGTTATTAGATTTGATTATCCCTGTCGTCAAATCATTCCCTTCCGCCTATGGACCAAAAGCCAATGATTTAGCCATCCAAGTTTTAGGTGGTGCGGGCTATACCCGTGAGTATCCGCTTGAACAATACTATCGCGACAACCGCTTAAATCCGATCCATGAAGGCACATTTGGCATTCAGTCTTTGGATTTGTTGGGTCGTAAGCTTTGGCAGCACAACAGTAAAGGTTTGATGCTGTTATTACAACGTATGCAAAATACAATTGATCAAGCTCAACATCCAAAAACTCAGGCGCTTGCAGCAATTTTTTCAGCGCATTTAAACACGGTGAAGAAAACCACACAAAGTTTGGGACAAGTCCTCGCCCAAGGTCGTGTCGATCAGGCACTGGGTAATTCTGCCTTGTATCTAGACATGATGGGCAAAGTCATCATTTCATGGCTATGGCTTGAAATGGCTAATCAAGCTCTTGTGAAATTTGAACATTCAGATTTAGCTGAAGATCAACAATTCTTAGCCGGTAAATTACAAGCCGCGCAATATTTTATCCGCTGGGAATTACCTGAAATAGAGCACCAAGCCAAGTTATTGCTAGAACTTGATGATACTTGCCTCAACATGCAAGAAAGTTGGTTCTAGCCACCCGTTTAGCTCAGTCCTCAATGGGCTAATCTGGACAAGGTTTTCACGGATGAAAATCTTGTCCAACCCTATCTATTTCAATAAAAACTGCTATAAAAATAGGAACTTATTTTTCGTTCCTTTTTTATCAAAATTGAGTGCTATACGCTGCAATTATTGGAAGATTTTAAAACGAGCTGCATCATCCATATAACCTTTTTCTTTCGCTTCACCTTCCACTGAACCAAAAACCAATTGAGCACGAAGTTTCCAATGCGCAGGAATGTCCCATTCAGCATGCACTTGTTCATCCACAATTGGGTTGTAATGCTGTAGTGATGCGCCTAAACCTTCGGTATGCAACGCAGTCCAAGTTGCAAATTGGGCAATGGCAGTTGAGTGTTCTGCCCAAATTGGAAAGTTTTCTGCATAAGAAGGAAACTGTGCTTGTAGAGCACTGACCACATCCAAATCTTCAAAGAACAGAACCGTACCCAAACCTGCTGCAAAACTTGCCATTTTCGCCGTGGTCTTCGCAGCACTTTCTTCATCTTTTGCATAAGATTTTAATTTGTCAGCGACTAAGCCCCAAAATTTTTCGCTTTCACCAGTAGAGTCTGTTGATATTTAATTATGCTCATCTAGAGATATTTATGCAGCTGATTTTAAATTAATTTCTGTATGAATAATCGTGCAGCCTTGCTGAGAATGAATTTTGAAATTCCCACCTATCCGTTCTACACGCATTTTCATACTTCGCATGCCGATACTCATGCCATGATTTGAAACACTCTCAACATCAAAACCTACGCCATCATCTTCAATGGTTAATAACAATGCGCCATTCTCGAACTGTGACAGCGTTACATTGACATGATTAGCTTGGCTATGTTTCACAATATTGGTCAGGCTTTCTTCAATTACTCGTATTAAAGTCAGGCACTGAATTGCTGTTGGTTTGATCGCCCACTGCGAAGGAATGCACCATTTGGCATTCATTTCAACTTCATCCATCAACTGACTAAAACGATGTCGAACTGGTGCAATCCATAGCAAGGGTGAATCTGGCACTTTGCTGTCCAAAGATGATCCACTATCAATAATTTGCCTTAAATCATCCCGTAGTAATTTCAACATCGACAAGAACTGTCTGTTTGGAATATTACTTTCACACTGATCAACCAAGATCATCGAGCGCACAATAGATGCGCCCAGACCGTCATGTAGATCATGTGATAATTTAATTCGTTCTTGTAGGCGTACATTACTGAGTTCAAGCTGATGTTTATCGTTTAGGCTACTGCATAATTCATCACTGACTTTCTGAACTTCAAATGCCAAATCATCATTATATTTTTCAATTTTCTGAATATTACGATTGAGCCTCGCCCCCAAAATCACCACGATAAATAGGGTAATAATCGGTGAAGTAAAGGGAGATAACGGTGTAAAACCTTCTTTTGGAAAGAATACCAAGGCTGTGATGTCTGCAATAACAATCACAATGATCGCAGTCATACACATTGCTAATAAAGTGTAGTCTCTACGTTTTTCTTTAAAACTAATCCAGCAAAGATAAATGTAAGTGATAAAAAAGAGGATGCAATATAATAAGAAAATGAGGCTCGAAATTTCCGCATTTTGTTCAAATGGCCAAATACACACTACACCAATCAGAGATGCTGTCAGCATGGTAAATGACAGCTCAATGCGAGGAAATTTACGCCCAAGAAAGCGCAAAATATAGATGCTAAAACACTGAAAGTACAGCATTGAAAATATCAAATTAGCTTTGGTGGAAAAAACCGAATTTGGATATGGAAAGGTTTCAGTGGTCAGAGCATTACTGAGAAATAGAATCCACAAAACAGTTGAAAGTGCAAACCAGCCAAAACTAGTATCCCGACGTCGCATCAACCAAATAATGAAGCAAATTAGACCCAAGACCCCAGAAAGAAAAATATTTAATTGTAATATGGTTCGACGAGTCCAAGTGGCTTCTTCGGTCTGCTCTATTGTTGCCATGACATTGTTAAATTTCACCGGACCCAAGCCAGCATTTAGACTCGAGTAGCCATAAACATAGATCAAGGTTTCATTATGATCATGCTTGATTCCACTTATCGGTAAAATCCAATAGCGTGCAACATTCCAACTTTTAGAGACCGGTTCTTGAAGATTTTTATTGGTCCACAGCAAGTCGCCATTCAGAAAGACTGAACCCGTATTAATGATATAATCAATATATAGTGCGATGGGTTCTGCCAAACGCGCATTATTTTTACAGTACCAAGACCAGTCTAATTTATACCAAGCACCACCTTGATAACCCTCCCAGTCTTTATCTTCTTTCCAACGGTCAGGTAATTGCGTGGTTTTCCATCCAGTTCTGGGTAATTCTTGATTGGATGGTGTCTTCACCCGTGAAATGCTATTCACAGTTACATTACATTGATCATTTACAGGGAAAACTTGCTCTGCATGACTCAAGCTCCCCCATACTAAACAGAGGATAAATAAGAAAAAATATCCTCCTTTACGCATTATAGAATACCCATAGATCTTGCTGTACTCACGGCTTTGGTTCGTTTCGTTACGGCTAATTTGCGATAAATATGTTTAATATGGCTTTCTACCGTATAGCGAGAAACAAAAAGCTGTTCAGCAATCTCACGGTTACTCAAACCTTGAGCAACCAAACATAAAATTTCTTTTTCACGACTGGTCAAGAGGTTCAAGTCTGCTTCATCGGCGACTGTTTGTTCTGGACTTGGCGCTTCGGCTTCGGATATTTGTTTAAGGATTTCTCGTGCAATAAATGGGTCAATCGGCGCCCCACCACGTAAAATACTCCGAATAGATAAAAGTACTTCAGCATCATCACGTTCTTTTAATACATAGCCCGTTGCACCTGCTTTAATTGCGGCAAATAAGCTTTCTTGTGTACTCCATGCAGAGACAACCAAGATCATGGTATTACTTTCGAGGGAACGTATTTTTTCAATAATTTCGATACCACTACCATCAGGCAAACCTAAGTCAACTAAGGCTAAGGATATCGGTTGGGTCTCTACGGCTTGAATAGATTCTTTAACATTTTTGGTGAAGATAAGCTCTTCCCGCTTATAACCCAGCTCTGTCAAAATTTGACGTAAACGTAATTGAATAATTTCCTCATCTTCAACGACGAGCACCGGTACGGGTAGTATGACTTCTTGTGGTGACATGATTTACTTCCCCCGAAAAAATGAAATGTCTTTTACATTAATGAGTTTAATCCTTTTAGGATATCCCTATAATTAAGTAAATTTCTTATTTTTTAACAATTTATTCTAATTCAATTGATGCAGCTATGATGCATTTTTCTTCTAATTTTAAATCCATTTAACATTACAATATGTGTATAGCCATCAGTCTGACTATACACTGCACTTAGCTTAAACTTGAGTGTGATTAGCTCAAATATTGCTTCTTCAGATATTTTACAATTTTTTCAGATTCAAAAAGTTCTACACCAGTATTAGGATCTTTCAAATATGGCACTTGAATATTGTTCCCCATGATTTTTAACACTTGTTCACGCTTGCCACCTTTCAGGGGTACATATTTACCCGGTTTTAAGCGCATTACCGCTAATCCCTGATCTTGCCAACGTTCCTTAGCCACATTATGAAAGGTATATGCCAATTCCATTTCAGACAATGCGCTACGTACGATGCGTGTATATGGACTCGCTTCAAAACCCCATAGTTCTAAGAGTTGACTTGGAGCATCACGATGAATGACTTTACGGTGCACCCACACGCCTTGAGCCCCATTAATTAAGGTTCCAACATAGGCAACATACGGAATTTTAGGATAATTGGCATATTTCTTAGGAGTCTGACCTGTTTTGCCATAATGTTTAAATAGATGATGAATTATTTGCTGAGATTCGTACAAACGATCCCCAGTATTGTCATCCACCAAGAAAGGGAATTGCTGTTTTCCACCTAATTTCTGTACCTTTAAACGGTACTTTTTAGCCCCTTTGGGACATGGATAAACCTCATAATCCAAATTAAGTGTGGTCAAAACTTCACGCACACGACGGCAATACGGAGAACCTTCAAATTCGTACAGTTTAAGGGCTTTTTCAGGTTGTTTCGGATAAGGCGTCCCATTTGTACCACGTCCGCCCTCTGCTACGCCTGAGAGCAACGCTTGCGCCACTTTTAATTGATGCAACAACATACTTTTTTTCCTTTCTTTTTTTATTTCGTATTTTTATACAACAGCCGAGAGTCCTCAGCTGATGTTTGTATTTACTTTTTCACATTTATATCGTCGTGAGCAAGAATCACGCTTTCATTTCACGACTAAAAATTCAAACACGCTTATAAAGCAACCAATTGCTCTTTTGAAACAACGATGCCGTTATTATCAGCATAGATGAAATCACCAGACTGAATGTTTACACCACCAAAACTTAATGGAATATCTGTTTCACCCACGCCTTTGCGGTTACTTTTTTGTGGAATCGCAGCCAAAGCATGCACACCTAAATCAAGTTCGGCAATCGCATCGACATCACGCACACAGCCGTAAATAATGACACCATTCCAATGATTATTGACTGCAGATTCAGCAATCATATCGCCCATCAAGGCACAGCGCATCGACGCACCACCATCCACAACCAATACTTTACCCGTACCATCGGTTGCCAATAATTCTTTAACACGTGAGTTATCTTCAAAACATTTGACCGTCACCACCTGGCCGCCAAAACTTTTTCGTGCACCATAACTTTGAAAGAATTTACCATCCATTGATGGGATCACCACTTGTAATTTTTTGTCTAGATGATCATCAAGTAAATCACAAGTGACGAATGGAACTGTAGACACGGTATTTCCCTCATTTAATTGTTAGTATGCGTAAATTATCATAAATCTCGAACTTTTCAGTCTGAGTTTGTGCCGCCTCGACCATAGTATGAGCCACTTGCTGTGCTGTCACTGGCTTAAATTTAAAACGGTCAGGTACAAAATGCGAAAAGCGCATATAAAGTTTCTGTGTCGCATCTTCTAAACGTCGCGATTCATGACGTTCACCAAGTAGCAGCGAAGGCTTTAATATCGAAAGTTGATTTAACTTTAAGGTTTTTAAATAATATTCTAATTCACCTTTGACTCGATTATAAAAAAACGCGGAATTGGCTTCTGCACCCATAGCACTAACTATGATCAAATGGGTTTCTGTATATTCTAATAATTCAGCGAAATGCGCATTGATGCTAAAATCGATCTGATAAAAATGATCTTTAGACCCTGCTTTTTTAATGGTCGAGCCTAAACAACTAAAGGCATGACTATAATCTCGCACATCATCCTGAGTCAGGGAAAGAAAGTCACTGATCACCAATTGTTGAACTTTTGCCAGTCCATTCAGTTCATGGTCACGTTGACGTACCACAGCTGTAATATTCTTACATCCTGTATTTTGACTGAGCTGACGAACCAGCTCCCGCCCGACCAATCCTGTTGCCCCAATGACAATTGCATTCTCTATACTTTTAGTCATTTTTCATACAATCTCAATAACTTTAGACTAATCTAACGTTTTCTTTAAAATTTTTCTGCATCTAAAATGTTGTCAAAGCATGTCAAGACTTGACTTAAGCGCTTAGTTTAATCACAATATGGCACTTGTTTACGGGCTGGTGATAGTTCTTCTGATGTTGGTTTTCAGATGTAATTTCAGCCCGCCCAGACCAATCTATTTCAAGGAGTGCACGAGTGGCAAACTCTGCTCAAGCAAAAAAACGTGCTCGTCAAAACGTTAAAGCACGTCAACACAACGCAAGCTTACGTTCTATGGTTCGTACTTATCTTAAACGCACAGTAGCTGCTATTGCTGCTGGTGATTACGCTGTCGCTACAGAAGCTTACAAAAAAGCTGTTCCTGTAATCGACCGTATGGCTGATAAAGGCATCATCCATAAAAACAAAGCTGCTCGTCATAAGAGCCGTTTAAATGCACAAGTTAAAGCTTTAGCTAACTAATTTGTTGCGATGAAAAAAGCCCTTTTTAGGGCTTTTTTTGTGCCTATCGATTTTTAAAGGCAAAAAAATAAGGTCCAATAATGACCTTATTTTCTATTTACAGATTATTTATTGATCAGCCTCATATTCGTCGCTGATAAATATGTCCATAATAAGTTTTGGCTTGCTGTCAAATTTGTCCAACGTTGATTGCCACCATTGGTACAGCTATATCGAATTAAATCCGCACGGTTATTCTGCAAACGTCCCGTATTTAAATCCATACATTGACCACTTTGACGAATCGTTGTAGTCGCAGGGTCCATGGTCCAAATTTGGTTGGTTTGGTTTAACACACAACGTTCTAGCGTCACTTTAGCTGAACCACCGTTACCTGTAATGCATTGATCTGGATTTGACTTG
This sequence comes from Acinetobacter sp. YH01009, assembly GCF_013420765.1. Classification (NCBI taxonomy): domain Bacteria; kingdom Pseudomonadati; phylum Pseudomonadota; class Gammaproteobacteria; order Moraxellales; family Moraxellaceae; genus Acinetobacter; species Acinetobacter sp. YH01009. The sequence goes on from NZ_VOYE01000013.1 coordinate 86,991, forward strand.
CTGTGTACACGACCAATCGCATCATATACCCACTGTTCAGTATCATCCGCCGTGCATCCGCTTGGGCCACTGATGTATAAATTTAATGTTCCATCAGTTAAGGTTTCAGACTTCAAACAGTTGTTACCATTTTTGATCAATGTCGCCTGCTCGAACAAACCCTCTTGAGTGACTGAAAGCTTTTTCATAAATGCTTCGAGTGCGCTTTGCGCCTCAGGTACTTGATTGGTTAGGTCTTGTGCATACACATTCATCCATCGATTTAGTCGGTATGCGGTGTTTTGTTGCGACTCATAACGAGTTAATTGCTGACGCGCCACACTATTCATCAATGACTTGTCATTTTTATATGACTCATATAGCATTTTTTCAGTTGGATTTAGTGCAACAACAGCATTTGCAGCTTGCGCTTCCAAAGCACTTTCTAATTGAGGAAGTTCGATAGCACGCAAAGCACTATAACCATGCTGACGCCCAATTTTGACGGCCGGCTTGATCGCTGTGCTGTAAACTGGAATATCAATAGTTGCTAATAACTTGGCTTCTTCACCTGCTTTTTTACAATACAAATCAACTTTCTGTGGTTGATCTGCCAAAGCTAAATTGACATGCAGTTTATTGGCATTACTACCTAATCGTGCAGGTGCTAAAGCAATATTGTTGACTTTATGAGTGTATTGCACATTCAACCAACATGCCGCTTGATCTAAGGCCGTATTGGCCGCCGTTAAATCATAAACATTACCCCAGTTTGAACGTGCCGCAGGATATAACAAACCGACTTGATTGACAGGATCATAACCACCTAAAATTGTAATGACAGGCTGCCCAAAGACCCGTGGTCGTGGATAATTTTGATCTGCGTTATACCAAACTGGAGCCGTCGAATTTGGCATTTTCGGTTGTGCGACTTCCATCTCACGAGTGGTTTTGTTCCACTTTTTGTAGCCGGTAGGAGATGTTTCATCCCAGACATAACGGTCAAAGTGCGGTTGAATTTTCAGGAATGTGCTGTAACCCGTGTAGTGCGTATATCGTGATACATTACTATCGGTATATCCGCCAGACATTGCATCTTTACCGTACGGGAACATATTTTTAAAATTAGGGATCCCATTGCTACCATCCCACTTCCATGTCGCTGTCCACGATAAATTACCACGCATCATATGACGGTTGGCAATATAACCCCATCCACTATCTGCATGGTGTGCAGCCCAAAATAGATTGTCACCCACCTGACCAGGGTAATGCCCTAAACCATAATGATGGCCAATTTCATGGCTAAATTCATTCCCTACAGAATCATAAAGTGTCAGCATACCATTACCACCACTCAGGCCATGGGTATGCACACCATTGGCATAGTTCCCCTTTGTATGATGGACAACCACTGTTTGGGTTAATTGTGGCTGGCTTTGATTGGCCATAGATGCACTGGTAATACCCCAGTTGGCAAGGTTTATACCGACACTAAAGGTTGATTTACCGACATCTTCACGCATGTCTCCTGCATAAACACCACCATCTCCGGCACTTTTACTGTCATAAATAACACCTGAGGAAACCATTGCACGTGTTAACTGCATATCATCATATTGTGCAACGGTCATTTCTGCTGCAGGAATGGTTTGGAAATAATCGGTACCCGCTTTTTCAGGCTCAAGCAGCATATAGTGACCGGTAGAATTTGGCTTATCTGCCAACATACCAACACGGATATTATTTAAAACCAATTCACCTGGTGCAGCAAAATCGATTTTATCTTCAGCCAATTCACCGCTGACTTTATTTGCATCGATAAATTTTAATCTTAGACCGGGTTTAACTTCATCCCAATTGAGTTTCGTGGTCCACGCGCGTTTACTGTACCAAACATCTGGACGACCTCTTTGCCCACTCTGGTCTGAAACAGGCATTTGCGTCGGATCATCCAATGTCGCGGTACGAATTAAGCGGTTGTTTTGATAGATTTCTACTTTGAGTTGCTTGATGTTTTGCATATCAAGTGTTGGCGTCACGATAAGCAGCGCTTCTTTTTCACTGGTTAACCGTGGCATTTTCTTGGCTTCGTTCGCATTCGGATCGACGACATGACTTTGACCAAATTGAACTTGCGCTGAAAAGTTGCCGACTAAATCATTTCGTATTTCACGAACAGCATCATTTGCATCGTAGTCATAAAAGCCAATACTGGTATCATCGACTATGTCTTGGGTCGGTTCTGGATAATTTGCAGTTGATGCAGAACCACTTGAACTATCACCACCGCCTCCACCACCACAAGCAACTAACATGAATGACACAATACAAATTGATAATTTGTTATATGAAAAATCTATCACACTTTTCACTACTATTCCCCAATTAGCCACAAAAAAATCCAATAAAGAGACTTACATAAAATATATAAATCAATAAGTTACAACAAATATAATGCTATTTTCTTTTTATTAATCATTCAATTGCCGCGTTTTGTCACTTATTAACAATTCAAATTAAATCTAAATATTTAGTATTGGCTGAATCACGATTGCTGTGACAGGTACTTCACTTATCAACTAAAATTAAGGTGTAGTCCTTTAAATACAATCGTATATTCCCGACAAAAATTGTCAGGATATTTTTAGAAACTTTGTAAATAAAAATTTTAAGAAATGGCTTAATCCCATATATTTTTTATGGTATTTTAATTTTCATCCTAGGCAGCCATTGCTGTACAAATGAAAAGAGGGATAAAAATGTCGATTAACCAATTTTTGCCATCATTAGAAAAATTTGCAGAAGCAGAACATCAATATATTGAATATTTTACATCGAAAGGTGAAAAAGACATTTTAGGTAAAGTCATTTCAAATATGAAATCGACCGCTGAGATTCAAGCCTCTCAAGGCGTAGACTCATGGTTAGCATATGGCGTGTATTTACCTGCTGTAGAACGCATCTTTGCGCTACATCAAGGGGAAACAGAAGCTGAATTTTTTGAACGCACACAATATCCAGTTGAAATCGTACAAGCGTATAGCATTAAGGATCATGACATTGCGACATTGATTGCTGCAGACAAATACAGTCGAATCCACCAACAGCACCTCCCAGTTAATACTAGCCGCTGGCCTTATAGTGACGACGGTTCAAGTATTGATTTAAATCAATACCCTGCACGAATTAAAGCCAATATTTAATCTTTTATTTAATGAAATACTGAAAACAGATATAAAAGGCATCCGCACATGGATGCCTTTTATAAATTTTTTATTATTAGCAAAATTTCTTAAAGTTGCTGCTCAGCCTGCTGAAATTCACGAATATTTAATTCATTTAGTTCACCACGCCAAATCCATTTCAGTTTTGACTCAAGGAATACATCTCCTTCAAACCAAACAAATAAACCCTCCATCATTTTCGGCCAGTCTTCGCGTGTCACGATATTTTTACCTGAAATAATGGCAAGAATTGCAGCCAAAATCGTATCATGACTCACCGCTAGACTCAGACCATAATCATTGGTTGGATGAGTGTTGTAAATCAACTCCAAAACATCTACCACCCCATGAATGGGCTGTTTCATACCCGGCAAAGCATTATTCACAAAACTATTGATAAAGCCCAAGGCACCTTGCTTTTGAAAATATGGTCCTGCTTTTTTAATATCCAGCACAAAACTTCCCGGCTCGACCAATAATCCTTGTTCAATGATCTCGATATGGTGGGTATTTGGCTCAATCGTGACGTTATCTGCACCTTGAATCATCAATGCTGCCGTATCCACACAGCGCTGAATTGGACTAGAAATACAGTGTTGAATAACACGATCGGTATTTTCAACCAAATAGCTGCCCCACGCTTCGGCTAAATCACGTCCTTGATGCGTAAGTTGTAAGTCATAACCGGCCAAACCCTGTCCTTGTACAACTTCACGAATGGAATGACGTGTAAACAATGTTACAGGCGTCTTTTCATCCGGCAATAAGTCTATTGCTTTCAGCATACTAGGAGGGAGCAAATCTAGGGCCATAATTGACAGTTCTTATATGCAGGAGATTTAACGGAGTGTGCAGACACTATAGCATGAACCCGATTTAGCTCAAGTTTTGTCAGGCATGTTTGCCAAAGCATTTAAGGCCAATTCTTTCATTTCGGCATTTTTAAATGCAATAAATCCACCATTTAATAAAGTCTTGCGCTGGTTATATAAAAAAGCGCGACCTTTAAAATCAACCAAACCACCACCAATACGCTCGATTAAACATTGTCCAGCGCTCGTATCCCATTCACAGGTAGGATGAAAACGCGGGTAAATATCCACTCGATCTTCTAACATCATACAAAACTTATATGCACTACCAGCATGGTATGCCTGATAAGGACTAAGTTTTTCTAAAGCGTCTAGATAGTGCTTATAAATCGGCTTATTTTTAGCACTTTGACTCAAGCCAACGTGTACGACATTCTCTACAGAGGTTTGAACATATTCATACCATGTGGTTGACTGGCTATCATATTTCAGCGGCAGTCCCTCAAAGGGACAAATATATACGCTGTATTCCCCAGGGATCGCCAATATGGCAAAGGTAGTATTAGCACCCTCAACCAGACTCAGATTAATGGTAAATTCAGGTCTTTTATGTAAAAACTCTTTGGTACCATCCAAAGGATCAAGCAGCCAAAATTTTTGCCATTGCATACGTTCAGACTTGTCACCTTCCTCTGACAATAAAGGCAAGCTAGAAACTTTAGATAATGCTTGGGTAATATAGCTATTTGCACGAAAGTCAGCTTGCGTTACAGGTGAATCATCACTTTTACGTTCCACATCAAAATCTGCACCTGAGCAATAACGCTGATATTCTTCTCGCAAAATTTCGCAAGCTTGTGTCACAATGGGAACCAACTGCAAAATCAGTGGGTCTTGCGGTGCTGTTGTTGTTTTAAACATAGAATACCTTTATATGCCAAATTACTCAGAAAAGCCGACGATCATTTTCGATATGGACGGTACTTTACTCGATCTTGCTTATGATGATTTCATTTGGAATGAGCTGCTGCCAATTCGTTATGCTGAACAGCATCAATGCTCACTCGAACAAAGCAAGCAAACGCTATTTAGTTTTTATCAACAGCATAATCATACCCTAAAATGGTACTCCTCTCGCTTTTGGACGTCACAAGTTGGCGTTGATGTTTTGGCAATGCAAATAGAACAAAAAGCCAAAGTGGCTAAACGCGAAGGCTGCATTAAGCTGCTTACCTATCTAAAAGAAAATGGCTATCCTATTTGGCTTGCGACCAATGCCGACTTTGCAGGCTTACAATTCAAACTCGAAGAAACCGGTCTTCGTGATTATTTTGATGTTATCGTCAGTTCAGAAACTCTCGGTCATGCCAAAGAGTTTATTGAGTTTTGGCAAATATTAGCAAGCAAACACCCCTTCTATGCAAAAAACTGTTACTTCATTGATGACACAGAAAAAGTGCTCAATGGTGCAAAACTTTTTGGGATTGAACAGCTCTATTCGATTCAGCAACCTTCATCTGCCAAAGCGCCTCGCGAGACTTGCAATTACCCAATGCTGTCCGCATTAACAGATTTAATCCCTATTTTAGAAGCTCAAACGACTGAGCAAGCCGAGGAACAGAAAAAATATGCGTAAATCAAATCTATCCGAAGATGCGGTTGGTATGCGTATAGACAAATGGTTGTGGGCTGCACGTTTTTTTAAAACACGCTCTATTGCCAAAAATGCTATTGAAGGCGGTAAAGTTCATCATAATGGCGAACGCGTTAAAGTCTCTCGTGAAGTTCGTGTAGGCATGGAATTAACCATTGCACAAGGCCTTGAGAAAAAAACCGTGGTGGTGAAAGCACTGTCGGATGTTCGTGGGCCTGCCCCAACCGCTCAGCTGCTTTATGATGAAACTGAGGTCAGTATTGCAAAACGGGAATTGCTCGCATCACAAAGAAAGTTGCATAATCTAGCTCGGCCAGATCATCGACCAAGTAAAAAAGATCGTCGAGATATTGGTAAATTTAAAAGAGAAAATGATCAACAGTTTGACCAGCAATGGTCTTATAATGATGATTAAGTTAAAAGCGTCACAACATGTCGCACCTGTTGTGATTTTCATAGAACAAAAGGATGATTTCTGTCACTATACCCTCGTGGAACAGATTTAAACTGAATACATCCACTTGAGTATATTGTTTCGTGACATCGTATTGAGGTTGTAAGATGGATGATAATAAAAGCAAGGCGTTAAATGCGGCCTTAAGCCAAATTGAAAAGCAGTTTGGTAAAAACACCGTTATGCGTCTTGGTGATAACACCGTACAGGCAGTTGAAGCTGTCTCTACAGGTTCTTTAACATTAGATATCGCACTAGGTATTGGTGGTTTGCCTAAAGGTCGTATCGTAGAAATCTACGGTCCTGAATCTTCTGGTAAAACGACTATGACATTACAAGCTATTGCACAATGTCAGAAAGCTGGCGGTACTTGTGCATTCATCGATGCTGAACATGCATTAGACCCTCAATACGCACGTAAACTTGGCGTAGATATTGATAACTTACTTGTTTCACAGCCAGACAATGGTGAACAAGCACTTGAAATTGCAGACATGCTGGTACGTTCAGGTGCCATTGACCTGATCGTTGTCGACTCGGTCGCTGCACTGACCCCTCGCGCCGAAATTGAAGGCGAAATGGGTGACTCACACATGGGCTTACAAGCTCGTCTGATGAGCCAAGCACTGCGTAAAATTACCGGTAATGCGAAACGTTCTAACTGTATGGTGATCTTCATTAACCAAATTCGTATGAAGATTGGTGTAATGTTTGGTAGCCCAGAAACCACAACTGGTGGTAATGCACTTAAATTCTATGCATCTGTACGTTTAGATATCCGCCGTATTGGTCAAGTGAAAGAAGGCGACGAAATCATTGGTTCAGAAACCAAAGTGAAAGTTGTGAAAAACAAAATGGCTCCTCCATTCCGTGAAGCGATTTTCCAAATTCTTTATGGTAAAGGCGTGAACCATTTAGGTGAGCTTGTTGACCTCGCAGTACAACAAGAAATTGTTCAAAAAGCAGGTGCTTGGTATTCATACCAAGGTGACAAGATTGGGCAAGGTAAAAACAATACCATTCGCCACTTAGAAGAACACCCTGAACTTGTGCAAACTATCGAAAAACTGATTCGTGAACAACTTCTGACTACGGGTACAGCACCTGTAGAAGACAAAGACGAAGAAGAACCAGACTTTTTAGATGCTTAATTACAGCATACTTTAATAGTAGACGAAACGCCCTACGGGGCGTTTTGTTTTGCACTCAAAATTTGTATTAAAATGACCCCATGACTAAAGACCATTTTCCACTCTTGCTCGACTACGAAGCACTAAAACAACAGTTCGCAGAAGCTGAAGAACCTACCTGCGCAAATCATACTGCACAAACTGACATTTCACATGACAATACTTCGGTGACCGATCACTCTGCGTTGCATTTTGATGCCAATGGTAAAGATGTTCATGCTGAAAAAAAACCAGGACTGCGCGGCTCTCGTTTACGCTCCTACGCCTTTGCAGTACTCACACGTAAAGAATACTCAAAAGCGGATTTAATTGAAAAATTAGCACTGTATGCGGATAGTCGTGAAGAAGTCATACACTTGGTGGAAGAACTCGCACGTGAGAACTATCAAAGCGATCAACGTGTAGCAGAAATGCTGTTGTCGAGTCAAAAGCGTAAAGGTAAAGGTCCCAACCGTATAAAGCTCGCTTTAAAAAATAAAAAAGTAGACAGTGAATTAATTCAGGATGAATTAAAAGAAACAGATTGGGTCGCCGAAGCCTACCAGCTCAAGATCAAAAAATTTGGCAAAGCTGTTGAACGTGATCCAAAACAAAAAGCCAAACAAATACGTTTTTTACAATATCGAGGATTCGATCTCGATACGATTTTTAAAGTGATTGCACGTAAAGAATTTGATGCCGAATAACAAAGATATAGATCTAAATGAAGAATTAATAAAAATAAAATAAAGAAGAATCTAGGATTAAAAAAATGAGAGGAAGTTTAATTTATTATGATTGAAACTGGTGGCAACCCTACCAGCAAGACTTCGGCACATCATATTTCTACTACCGTTGCTACCTTCCGGTCCTGGCGGGGTTTGTAGAGTACAATTGCGAAGTAACCGGCAGGGCTACCATTGCAAGAACAGAGTATAGAGATTTTTGATAAACATGCAAGCCTAAAACCAAGAATTCCTGAGTAGAAAACACTGTTTGATTATTTATAAATCAATATGATGGTCGATGATGTAGAAAACGTGAAACATCATCACTATATTTTTACTTTAATACACAACAAGATTGTAAAAGCTTATTGCAATTCAGAACTTTGGCGTTTTTAATGTGCTTATCGTTTTATCTAAAGCAGTCTGTAATAAAACTATTCAATACGGACATGCTTGCAACTACATGGAATTTTTATGATGTTTAAACAGCATGTATTGTGTGCCCTTACATTGACTTGCTCAGGTGCATTATTTGCCAATATTCCAATTGAATCTCGTGGTTTGAGTGGCGCTAATAATGGTACTGTGTATACAGCAAATAATACGGCCATTCAAACAGGTGCTGGCTCTACCCCTATTCCAACCAATTTGAATTGGCAGCTTATGCAGAAGAACCAACAGCTTGAAAATGAATTGCGTAGCTTACGCGGTAAAATGGAAGAGCAAGACAATATTATCGAACAATTAAAAAGTGAACTTACAAACCGCTATGCAGATTTAGATCAACGTTTAGAACTACTCCAACAAAAAGTAGATCCAAGTGAAGACACAGAGGCCGCGGAGGATAACCAACAAGGTACTGCACCCAGTAGCAGCTAATATAGCCCCTACACCAGCTAAACAACCTACGACCCAAGCAACATTAAGCTCATCTGCAAAACAACCTGTAAATGCAGGTGGTGACTCACTTGAGCTTGAGAAAGCAGCTTATACCGTTGCTTTAGATGCATATAAACAAGGTGGTGCGAAAAAAGCCATCGCACCGATGAAAAATTTTATTAAAAATAATCCTAACAGTGTTTATATTAGCAATGCATATTTTTGGCTAGCTGAATTCAACCTTGCTGTTGAACCGACTAACTACGCAGAAGCGAAAAAGAACTATGGTATTGTAGTAGATCAATACCCTGAGTCGACTCGTGCACCTAGAGCGTTATATCAACTGTATAGCATTGCAAAAGACGTAGATCGAAACAGCAGTTTAGCAACGCAGCTCAAAACCAAGCTTACCCAAAAGTACCCAAAATCTGAAGAAGCAGGCTTTGTTAAAAAATAGGACTTTTTTTAACGCAAAAAAAAAAGACACCTTATAAGGTGTCTTTTTTTATTCGCAGCATTTAGCGTACGATACCGCGCTTAGACTGCTCAAGTGAGTCGATCAACAATTGCGCTTCTGCCACTTCAGGCAAAATTTCAGTACGAATACGTTCAATCGCTTCATTCGTCGTTAATCCATCTTTATAGATCAATTTAAAGGATTCACGTAAACCTTGAATCACATTTTTAGACCAACCTTTACGACGCATTCCTTCAATGTTCATGGCAAAAGCATGGGCTGGATTACCAGATACCATGACATAAGCAGGTACATCTTTCAAAATAAGAGATGCACCACCAATCATACTGTAAGAATCGATTTTACAGAATTGATGAATACCAGAGTTACCACCTACGATGACATAATCACCAATGTGGACATGACCTGCAACGCCGACGTTATTAGCAAAGATATTATGATCACCTACCACACAGTCATGTGCAATATGTGTATTCACCATCAATAAATTATGACTACCAACTTTAGTTAGACCCTGATCTTGAACAGTACCACGGTGTAAACTACAGTGTTCACGAATCGAGTTATGATCCCCGATTTCTAACCAAGTTTCTTCACCAGCATATTTCAAGTCTTGGCAGACTTCACCAACACTGGCAAATTGAAAAATTTCGTTATGTTGACCAATACGGGTATAACCACCCACCACAACATGTGAATGCAGTTTAGTACCCGCTCCAATTGTGACTTGAGGACCAATAATACAATATGGTCCAATTTGCACATCCGGAGCAATTACTGCTGATGAGTCAATAATGGCGGTAGGATGAATTAATTCGTTATTGCTCATGCTGTCTCTGTTTTCTGATGCGAAACCATAATTTCCGCGGTTGCTGCGACTACGCCATCTACAGTGGCAACACAATTATATTTGTAAATGCCACGCTTTTGCATCACTAATTCTGATTTTAATACAAGTTGATCGCCTGCAACGACTTGTTTTTTAAATCGGACCTTTTCTGCACCAGCAAATAAGAACAACGAACCAGCTGAAGGTTTCTCATTATTCATAATGAAACCTAAGATACCCGATACTTGCGCCAATGCCTCAACAATCAGCACGCCCGGCATAATTGGGTATTCAGGGAAATGGCCTTGTAAAAATTCTTCGTTAATCGTTACATTTTTATAGCCTACAATCCCGTTGTCAGTCACTTCAACAACACGATCAACCAATAAAAACGGATAACGATGTGGCAAATATTCACGAATAGTCTGAATAGTCATTGGTAATTCAGGTTTTGTGAAAGCTGGGGTATTCGACTCTGTCATCATAATTATTTACGCAATTTAAATGTTGATTCAAGGGACTCAATTTGAGACTGCATATGATCAAGTCGTTTGACCAATTGGGTCAATGGCACATCTGCTAATTGTTTAAAGCGGATTGCTGCCTTTTTCCAAGAACCACTTTCAAGCATTGGCGTGCCTGAAGAATAACTTCCAGCAACGGAAATACTTTTTGTGACCATTGACATACCGGTAATTGTCACATTATCTGCAATATTAATGTGACCTACGATACCAACAGCCCCTGCTAGCACACAATTTTTGCCAATAGTTGTACTACCAGCAATGCCACATTTCGCAGCCATTGCTGTATTTGCACCAACTTTGACGTTATGTGCGATTTGCACAAGGTTATCAATAATGACACCATCTTCCAAAATTGTGTCATCTAAAGCACCACGGTCGATACTACAATTTGAGCCAATACGCACATCATTCCCGATGCGTACAGAACCTAATTGAGCAATACGATGCCATTTCCCTTGATAAGGCGCAAAACCAAACCCTTCACCACCGATCACAGTATTCGCATGGATACGTACACGATCACCTAACTTGGCTTCACCAGTAATCGTCACATGCGAATCGATAAAACAATCTTTACCAATTTCAACACCGTGATCAATCTTCACTTGTGATTCAATGCGCGTTCCTTCACCCACCACACTATTCGCACCAATCACCACATAATGCCCAATATAAGCAGTATCAGAAATGATTGCAGAAGGATGAATTTGGGCAGTACTTTCAATTCCTGTTTCTACAGATTTTTTTTCAAAAACATGCGTCAGAATAGCGAAAGCCAGATACGGATTGGGTACGACAATGAAGTTTTGCTGTGAAGGGATTTGTGACTGCATCTCTGCAGTCACAATCAGCGCACCAGCCTGAGACTGTTGAGCTTCATTCAGATATTTATCTGCGTTTAAAAATGCAAGCTGATGCGGTTGAGCACTCTCTAAACTTGCCATTCCACTGAATAGCAAATCTAGCTGGCCAATACATTGACCTTGAACAAGTTGAGCAAGCTTTTCTAAACTGAATTTTTGAGAATTCATTGATTATTTAATTGCATTAACCTTTTGAATCATTTTATCAGTTAAATCAAACTTAGGGTCATACGCAAGTGCTGAATTTTTATTCAAAACAACATCTAACTTATTTTCTGTGCGCAATTGTTCTGCAACTTGCTTGATTCGTGTATCCATCGTGCGATTTAAAGACTGAATATTCCCTTGAACCGAAGCTTGAACTTTTTGCTGTAAATCAGTCAGCTCTTTAAGTTTAGTTTGATACTGTTGACCCATTTGCTGCTTTTGCGCAGCAGTCAACTTATCACCACCCTGCTGAGCTTTTTGCTGCATTGCTTCCAGCTCTTTAGCCAGTGATTCAATTTTAGTGGTTTGTGGTTTCAACTGCTGTTGAATTTGAGCATTTTGTTGTTTTAGATAAGTACTTTGATCCACCACCTTTTCTAAATCAACCACACCGTAACCTGCTGCATTTACCACAGCAGAACACGACATACCCAATACCGCCAAACTAGCAAATAATTTATTCATCTTATCAACCTGTAATTTTGTTATTCCCAGAAGGGTCGTACTTAGAACGTACGACCAATCTCGAATTGAATTTCTTTTGTTTCATCGCCAGCTTTATCATTAAGCGGGAATGCATAACTGAGTGAAATTGGACCAATCATCGTAATCCAAGTAAAGCCTGCACCAACGCTATAACGCATATTGTTCATATCAAAGCCGTAGTTATCTTTACAGTATTGACGGTCTTCACTAGATTTAGGAACGTCACATTGCGTATCAAATACTTGCGCACCTTCAGCAAATAAAACTGGACGGACTTGACGAGCCCAATCGCCTTTAAATGGCACAGGTAAAGCTAATTCAGTACCAAATTGAATTAAAGCATTACCACCCACTTCTTCTGGATCATAGTCAACCTTATTTTGCGCATCATAATACACACCAGGATATTTAGGCCCTAAAGTACTGTTATCATAGCCACGTACCGAACCAAAACCACCTGCATAGAAGTTTTTATAGAACGGCAAATCATTACCATAGCCTAACTTACCGTAACCACGTAATACAAAGTCTTTACCCAGTGGGAAATAGGCTTGTGCATCGTAAGTGATTTTTTGATATTCAACATCACTACCTGGTAATGCAATTTCGGCATTGACGCGGTGTGACATACCCGATGTAGGGAATACCGGGCGATTCAAGGTATTGTATGACCAACCCAAGTTAAGGTTATAAGTTAAGAAATCACCTTTAAACGCACTATCGTATGATTCTTCAGGTACTGCGCAAGTGTTGTGAGTAACAATTTTATTACCTTCACTATCTAGTACAAAATCTCCATTCGCATCAGTTTTGTATACAGGCACAGTTAATTGTGAGTTACCAGACGCATCCGTAGGACAGAATGATGTGGTATCCGTCGCCTTCCCACCATTTGCTAGTAAATAATCACGCACATAAGTAGAAACATATGGGCCTGTAGTTACTTCGGTATTATCAATATTCAAGCCCATACTGATACTTTGGTTTTCATCGATCGGATAACCAAAGTTGATACCACCACCAAAACTGTCAGTGACGTAGTTGTTAACGTTATAGTCGTCATCTAACTTGGTTTTACGGTAGTACATATTATAACCACGACGTACACCATCAATAGTGAAATACGGGTCAGTTACACTGAGGTTGTAGTAATCTTGAGTCTCAGAACGTGACAAATCGATAGAAACTGCATTACCTGTACCCAAGAAGTTGGTTTGACTCAAACCTGCTTGGAAAGTTACACCGCCACTTTGTGAGAAACCAACAGCCAAAGTACTTGTACCTGAATGCTGTTCTTCAACATTCACATTTAAATCAATTTGATCTGGCGTACCCGGAATACGTGCAGGTTTAACATCAACGGTTTTAAAGAAGCCTGTACGCTCTAAACGCACTTTAGACAAATCAATTTTTTCGTTACTTGCTAATGCGCCTTCCATTTGACGCATTTCACGACGTAGAACTTCATCAGCTGTTTTCGAGTTACCTGTAAAATTAATGCGGCGAACAGTGACTTGCTGACCCGGATTCACATAGTAATTTAAATCGACCAATTTGGTGTCTTTATTGATTTCAGGAACAATGTTCACTTCTGCAAAGTAGTAACCTGCGTTACCGTATTTACGAAGTAAAAGTTGTTTAACACCATTCACTTTTTCTTGTGAATATAAATCGCCATCTTTATAGAGTTTTAAAGCGTTTAAATCAGTTTGCGTATAAAGCGTATCACCTAAGAAATGAGTTTTACCAAACTTAAATTGTTCACCTTCATCCACCGAAACTTCGATAAAGACGTGTTTTTTATCTTCACTCAAATTCAGACTTGAATTGGTAATGTTAAAGTTGATGTAACCTTTGTTGAGATACATCGCACGTAAAGCTTCTAAACTCGCAGCCATCTTTTCACGTGCATAACGGTCATTACGAGAAATGATCGAGTTCCAACCACTTTCTTTTAATGCAAAAATTTGTTTAATTTCGCTTTCTTTAAAGACCGTATTACCAATGATATTGATATCAAATACTTTGGCAGATTGGCCTTCTTCAAACTCGATTAAGACATTAACACGGTTGTTTGGTTGAGCGGTTGTAATAACTTTGACATCAGCATCATAACGACCTTGCTGCATGTACTGTTGTTCTAATTCAGTTTCAACCGTTTGCAAAGATGATTTCTTTAAAACTTCACCTTCGGACAGACCCATTTTCTTTAAGCCTTCTTCCAAGGCTTCTTTAGGAATAAGTTTATTGCCTTTTAGCTCAACTTTAGAAATTACTGGGCGTTCAACCACTGTATATACAAGGGTATTACCGACTTGTGAAGACTTCACATCATCAAACAAACCCGATGCAAACATGCTACGAATTGAGTTTGAAATGATTTGATCATTGACACGATCACCAGCGGAGAATGGGATCATTCCGGCTACATTGTCAGGAGTTAAACGCACTAAGCCATCAACACGAATATCTTGTACTACAAAATCATCTGCTGCATATACTTGTTGTGCTACGGCCATAGCACTAACCAGTGCCAATGGCATAAATAAATGTTTGTGCTGCATGCCAGTCTTTTCCGCTGTTAATTTATTTCGTATAACGTTCTTATAAACGCATAATGTCATTGAATAGAGCCAGTAGCATCATGCTACCCAGCAATACCATACCAATTTTTAATCCAACCAATTGTATTTGTTCAGAAACAGGTTTACCACGAATTAATTCAATAAAATAGTAAATTAAATGACCGCCATCGAGCATAGGAATCGGTAGTAAATTTAAAATACCTAAACTCACACTCATCAGTGCCATAAATGAAATGAAGGTTTGCCACCCCATTTCGGCACTTTGTCCAGCCACTTTCGCAATGGTAATCGGACCAGATAAATTATCCAAACCCACCAAACCACGCACCATTTTTACAATAGAATTCAGGATCATACTAGATATCTGACCTGTTTTTTCTACCGCTTTTCCCATCGCCTCTACAGGCGTGTATTGAATGGTTTGTTTGTATTCGGCTGGAATATTGACTTTACCCGGATCGCTTTGTACACCTAAAAGCCCTGTGACTTTACCCATTTGGTCATGCTTACCTTGCGGCATCACGTTTAAATGCACAATTTTATTTTGTCGTAAAACATCAATTTTAAGTAACTTTTCTGGAGAAGCTTGTACAACTTGTACAACATCAAACCAGTCTTTCATTTTTACGCCATCAATCGAAACAATTCGATCACCCACTTGCATCCCTTGGCGAATCGCTGCGCCATCTTCACTGAGTTTTGAAACCACTGCAGGAATTTCAGGACGATATGGCGTAAAACCAAGAACATCGAGTGGTGACTGAGTTTGATCGCGTAAAAAACTCTGAATTGGTAAACTGAAGTTTTGAATTTGCCCTGCACGTTCAGCTTGAATTTGAATGTTGCCAGTTTCACCCACACGATCAACCAAGGCATAATTCAAGCGCTCCCAAGTGGATACTTGAGTACCATCTACGGCAGTAATTTTATCACCAGACTGCATTTGCGCAGCCGCTGCTGGTGTATTTGGTAAAATTTTACCTACGCGCGTATTGAGCTGTTCCTGTGCAGGTAAAAATAAAATCCAAAACAACACCACAGCAAAAGCCAAGTTGATGAGTGGCCCTGCAGCAACAATTGCAATACGTTTCCAAGGGTGTTGTCTGTTAAATGCTTTCGGTAAGTCTTCTGCTGCGACATCACCTTCACGCTCATCTAACATTTTGACATAACCACCCAGTGGTAATGCAGACAGTTGATATTGAATACCTGATTTCTTCGACGTCCACTTGAGCAGTGTTGGGCCAAAACCAATCGAATAAACTAAAACCTTTACGCCCAGTTTACGTGCAACGAAATAATGCCCAAATTCATGAATCGCTATCAGCGGTCCAAGTAGCAATATTGCTGCAATAATCATAAACAAGGCATTCATGTCTTAACTTCCTGAATTCAATACTGCTTTTTCAGCAACCATACGTGCCGATTTATCTGCATGCAAAATAACATCAATATTATTTGCAGCTGAGTTTTCAACTTGCCCCAACACATGTTCCACAATTTGCGGGATTTGAGTAAAGCCAATTTTCTCATGCAAAAATGCTGCCACGGCGATTTCATTGGCTGCATTTAAAATCGTAGGAGCTAAGCCTCCAGCCTTCATGGCTTGACGTGCTAATTTTAGTGCTGGGAATCGCTGTATATCAGGCTGTTCAAAGTTTAACTGTGAATGAACAAATAAATCTAATGGAGGCACATGTGTTTGAATACGCTTTGGCCACGCTAATGCATGAGCGATAGGCGTACACATATCAGGATTTCCCATTTGTGCCAAAGTCGAACCATCTACATATTGAACCATTGAATGAATGATACTCTGTGGATGGACAACAACTGTTACAAATTGTTCTTCAACTGCAAAAAGATGACAGGCTTCGATCAATTCCAAGCCTTTATTCATCAGCGTTGCAGAATCAACAGAAATTTTTTGCCCCATCGACCAATTTGGATGCTTACAGGCTTGTGCAGGCGTCACACTTTGCAATTGTTCTAAACTATGATGCAAAAATGGACCACCAGAAGCGGTAAGTAAAATTTGTTTGACACCTAGCTTTGGCTGACCATGACGCTCACCTTGTAGATAAGTTTCAGGTAAGCATTGGAAGATTGCATTGTGTTCAGAATCGACTGGCAGCAACAAAGCATTATTTTCACGTGCGGTCTGAATCATGATGTCACCCGACATCACCAGCGCTTCTTTATTTGCAAGCAACACGCGTTTACCTGCTTTCGCAGCAGCCAATGTAGGTAGCAACCCTGCCGCACCAACAATAGCTGCCATGACCACATCAACCTGTGGATGTTCTGCTACTGCGATTAATCCTTCTTCATCATGCAGGATTTCAATATCAGTTAATTTTTCAGCTACGAGTAATTGGCGCAGTTCATCCACTTTATTGAATGGAACAACTGCGATTTTCGGTCGATATTGTTTGCATATTTCGACAAGTTCTACAATTCGGCTATGTGCAGTGACTGCAAAAACTGAATACTCTTCGGGATGCTGTTGCAGAATCTTTAAAGTACTTTGACCAATGGATCCTGTTACACCCAATATACAAACAGATTGTGACATCTATAAATCTACGCCAATTAATTTTAAAACATACATACCTGCTGCAAAGATAGGTGCTGCAGCAAGCAACGAGTCAATACGATCCAGCACACCACCATGTCCGGGAAGAATACGACCAGAATCTTTGATCCCTGCACGACGCTTGATCATCGATTCAAATAAATCACCAAGTACTGAACTAAATACCGTTATTACTGAAAGTATTAAAAATAAAATATGTTCAGCGATGCTTAAATCTAGATAAATAATTTCAACAACAATGACAATTAGCATTGCAGTAAATAGACCGCCGTATAAACCTTCGATCGATTTATTCGGGCTCACATCTGGTGCAAGTTTTTTCTTACCAAATTTACGTCCCACGAAGTATGCACCACTGTCTGCACCCCATACCAACAGGAACAGATACATGAGCCACCACGGTGAGTTCATCCACACAGAAAAAATAGCGGTTACAGCAGCAGGAACTAAGACTAAACCAATACCACTCAGACTCGGGTTATACCAGTTATCGTAATCAGGATAAGACTTCACCCAATAAACACTTAAGATCCAAGTAAAGATCGAAGCCGCCCAAAGCAGTAATGCAACATCTGTAAAATGCAATGCTAGTGCTGAAAGAATAGCAGTGACTAGACCATAGCCCCAAGCGAAAGGTTTAATCACATTTTGTGTATTACGCGGCATGAGTTTAAACCACTCATAACCCGCGACAGCTGATGCAATAATCATCAGCACAAGCATTGGGTATTTAGACTCGGTTGCAAACATGCAACTCAGTACAACTGAAACCAGTACCAATGCGGTTATTATCCGCTCTAACATTTATTTATTCTCAAACTGCTCTTGTTGAATCTGCTCTGAGGTCTTACCAAAACGACGTTCACGACCACCAAATACTGCTAGTGCGTCGTCAAATTCTTCAATGGTAAATTCAGGCCATAATGTCTGGGTAAAATAAAGTTCTGCATACGCAGCTTGCCAAAGCAAGAAGTTCGAGAGACGGAAATCACCACCTGTACGAATTAACAAATCTACCGGAGGTAGATCACTTAAACTGACATATTGACCAAAGACTTCAGCATCCACTGCTTCAAGATCTATTTTGTTAGTTAAAACATCTGCTGCGATTTGTTTTGCAGCCTGTGCCATATCCCACATACCACCGTAACTAATTGCAATAGTTAAAGTCATGCTGTCGAAATTAGCAGTCCTTTGTTCGGCTTGCAACATTAAGTCACGTAAGTTAGGAGATAAACGAGAACGATCACCAATAAAACGTAGGGAAATGTTAAATTTTTCCATGCGTGGCAACTGCTCATGAATGGTTTCTTCGAGAAGAGCCATTAACAAATCAACCTCAAACTGAGGACGATTCCAATTTTCACTCGAAAAAGCAAAAACGGTCAGTGCTTGGATATTTCTTTTACGACAATGTTCAACGATGGGATCTAGGATGTCCTTTCCAGAACGATGCCCTTCACCTTTTTGCATTTGATTCTTTTTGGCAAAACGATTGTTGCCATCCATAATGATGGCAACATGTTTTGGAAGACGGGAAGTTTCTTCAGATGAGGTCATTAAAACTTAGACCTTCATCAATTCAGCTTCTTTTGCAGCCAGACGTTTTTCAACTTCAGCAACGAATTTGTCTGTGATTTTTTGAATGTCATCACCCGCACGACGCTCATCATCTTCAGAAATTTCTTTTTCTTTCAACAATGCTTTGATATCACCTAAAACATCACGACGGATGTTACGGATCGCAACTTTTGCATTTTCAGCTTCGTTACGTGCAACTTTCTGCATGTCTTTACGTGTTTCTTCTGTTAATGCAGCCATTGGAACACGGATCGCATCAGCAGTAATCGGGTTTAAGCCCAAGTCAGATTCACGGATTGCTTTATCAATTGCAGCAACCATTGAACGTTCAAAAGGCTGAACAAGTAAAGTACGAGAGTCTTCTACACCCACGTTAGCTACTTGGTTTAATGGCACATCAGAGCCATAGTAAGGAACCATAACACCGTTTAAAATTGATGGGTGCGCGCGGCCTGTACGAACTTTGGCAAAACCATGCTCTAGAGAATCTAGAGATTTGTTCATACGGTCTTCTGCGTCTTTTTTAAGATCGTTAATCATGTGATCTTCCTTACTTAATTCGAAAAGATGTAAATTCTAAAATAGCTTGTAGTATAAAGAGCTTTAGGGCCCACGTACATTAGTTCGTAACGTGAGTACCCTCTTTTTCACCCATTACCACTGAAAGTAATGAACCTGATTTGTTCATATCAAATACTTGAAGTGGAACGTTGTGGTCACGGCACAAGCAAATCGCTGTCAAATCCATCACACCCAGTTTTTCATCTAAAACTTGGTCAAATGTTAATGCATCGTATTTCACTGCATCTTCATACTTGCTTGGATCTTTGTTGTATACGCCATCAACCTTCGTCGCTTTAAGGATAAGATTGGCTTCAATCTCGATACCGCGTAAGCAAGCTGCTGTATCTGTTGTAAAGAATGGGTTACCCGTACCTGCAACAAATACACAAACTTCGCCACGAGTTAAATGACGAATAGCATCACGGCTAGAATATGATTCAACTACAGCACCAATAGGTAAAGCTGACATTAGACGAGTTTTGATATTACGACGCACCAAAGCATCACGAAGTGCCAAACCGTTCATTACAGTGGCCAACATACCCATTTGATCACCTGTTACACGGCCAACCAAACCATCTTTTTGTAATTGGCTACCACGGTAAAGGTTACCACCGCCGACAACGATCCCCACTTGAACACCTAAACCAACAAGGTGCGCAATTGCGAGTGACATTTGATCGAGCACTTGTGCATCGATACCCATCTCTTTATTGCCCGCTAAAGCTTCACCTGAAAGCTTAAGCAGGATGCGACCAAAACGTGGTTTTTTAGAATCAAGCATCATCAACTCCGAATTATTTAATTTCAATTATTTTTAATGAATCGTTTAAGCAGACTTAACCGAGATTAGTTTTGCAAATAAGTCATATTCATCTGCATCTGTGATTTCTACTTCAAGTAAATCACCTGCTTTAATCACTGACTTATCGATATCTTCAACAAAAACATTACCGTCAATTTCAGGTGCATCTGCATAAGAACGCGCAACAGCAACTGGGAACTCTTCCTCAAGATCATCCACAAGTACTGTCATTTTTTGACCGATACGACTTTGCAATTTCGCAGCAGAGATTTCTTGCTGAACTTGCATGAAACGTTCATAACGCTCTTGTTTGATTTCTTCAGGCACATGATCTGGCAAATCATTTGCAGTCGCACCTTCAACTGGTGAGTAAGTAAAACAACCCACACGATCAAGCTGCGCTTCTTTTAACCAATCAAGCAACATTTGGAAGTCTTCTTCAGTTTCACCCGGGAAGCCCACAACAAATGTAGAACGAATCACAAGATCAGGACATTTCTCACGCCAAACTTTTAAACGCTCCAGTGTATTTTCACTGTGCGCAGGACGCTTCATGAGTTTTAGAATCTTAGGACTTGCGTGTTGGAATGGAATATCCAAATACGGCAAAATTTTGCCTTGTGCCATTAAGTCAATCACAGCGTCTACATGTGGATATGGATATACATAGTGCAGACGCACCCAGATACCCAATTGACCCAATGCTTCACACATGTCATAGAATTTGGTTTTAACGGGCTGACCGTTCCAGAAGTCCAATTTGTATTTGGTGTCTACGCCATAAGCCGATGTATCTTGAGAAATCACAAGGACTTCTTTTACGCCTGCTTTTTTCAGCGCTTGAGCTTCAGTCAATACTGAACCTACTGGACGAGAAACCAAATCACCACGCATGCTCGGAATAATGCAGAATGTGCAACGATGGTTACAACCTTCTGAAATCTTCAAATAAGCATAATGTTTTGGTGTTAATCGAATACCTTGTTCAGGTACTAGATCAATAAACGGATTGTGTTTCGGTGGCTCAGACACGTATTCGTGCACAGCTTCCATCACTTCTTGATATGCCGCAGCACCTGTCACTTTTAAGACATTTGGGTGCATTTGGCGAATTTTGTCTTCGTCTTTACCTAAACAACCAGTCACAATTACGCGACCGTTTGAACTCATCGCTTCACCAATGGCATCTAGCGACTCTTGTACTGCAGATTCAATAAAACCACAGGTATTTACAACTACTAAATCGGCACCATCATAATCTGATGCTACATCATAACCTTCAGTCTTTAACTGAGTTAAAATTCGTTCGGAATCTACCAATGCCTTAGGACAACCTAAAGAAACAAAACCGACTTTGGGGGATTTCATGAATCTGCGCTCCACTATAATCCGCGTATTGTATGTCTTTTCAAAACATAAAAACAGGTGAAAAGGTCACTCTTTATATCACGCACCAAAATAAAGCTATAAATTCATCCATATAATTTCATTTGCACCATTTTAATGCATTTTAGATTTACAGCCTGTTTTTAATCAGCTATACACTTTATTTAAAGTCTTAAATAAGCGCATTTATTCAAATAAGCATCAAAACTTAGCGTATTTCTGAAATAGTTGGCTTATATCTTGCATAACTTGCATCAATTCGAACCTTATTAGATTGAACGATTTGCTTTATGAAGATGCCATTGCGCCATTTTAAGACAGGAACCTCTCGCTAATGGATCAGACTATGACGATTGATTACCGGCTTTTAGTGGATAATTTAACCACTGCCATTTTATTGGTCGATAGCAACCTGAATATTTTTTATTTAAATTCATCTTGTGAAGCGCTTTTTGACATAAGCTTACTTCGTGCATCAGGTCAGCCTGTATTAAATTTACTTCATATGCCCGATGATGAATTCAATACGCATGATGCATTAATGAATACATTAACTTCTGGTCAACACTATACGCGCCGAGAAGCAACGATTAATGTCAACTTTAAAGACATTCATGTCGATTACACCGTGTCACAGCTCAACTCAGGTAAACCCTACCACCCTTTGCTATTGATTGAGCTCAATCAAATCGACCGGATGTTAAAAATCTCTAAAGAAGAAAACCTGATTCAACAACATCAAGTTGCACGACAACTGATTCGTGGCGTTGCCCATGAAATTAAAAATCCACTTGGTGGTATCCGTGGGGCGACACAACTTTTAGCGCGTAGCTTAAATGATCCGAAGTACAGTGAATTCACCGACATTATTATTAGTGAAGTGGATCGATTAAGAAATCTTGCTGACACCATGCTGGGTTCAAGACAATTGCCAAGTTACGAGCCAGTCAATGTGCATGAACCACTTGAACGTGTCCGTTCACTGATCGTCAACCAAACTAAAAAGAAAATTAAGATCACCCGTGATTACGACCTTTCTTTACCGGATGTTCTGGCAGATCGTGATCAATTGATTCAGGTCATGCTGAATATCAGCGTCAATGCCGTTCAGGCGATGACTGAAAATAAAGAGTTCTTTGTTGAGCATCAACCAGAACTGACCTTGCGCACACGTATTCAACGCTTAGTCACCATCAATGGTGTATTAAAACGTTCTGCGGTACGCATTGACATTGAGGACAATGGACCGGGTGTCCCACAAGAAATATTAGAATCCGTATTTTATCCTTTAGTGACAGGACGAGCGAAAGGCACAGGTCTCGGCCTGAGCATTGCACAAAATATTATGCATCAACATAACGGAATGATTGAATGCCAATCAGTTCCTGGAAAAACAGTATTTAGCCTATATTTACCTTGGGAGTCAGATCATGTCGCGTAATAAGATTTGGGTCATCGATGATGATCGCGCCATGCGTTGGGTGCTGGAAAAAACATTCAAAGAAGAAGGTTTTGATGTTACCAGTTTTGAAGAAGCACAATCCGCTTTAGATCAGTTAAGTGTCGATGCGCCAGATGTTATTTTGACAGACATCCGTATGCCGGGTATTGATGGACTGACCTTTTTAGGTAAAGTCAAAGGCAACTACCCTGACTTACCTGTGATCATTATGACTGCACATTCAGATTTAGAATCTGCTGTGTCGAGCTATCAAACGGGTGCTTTTGAATATCTACCAAAACCTTTTGATATTGATGAAGCCTTAGCACTTGTAAACCGTGCAATTTTGCATATTACCAAATTGCAACAACAAGAATCTGCTAAAACCGCTCAACCGATTCAATCTACAGAGATTATTGGTGAATCACCTGCTATGCAGGAAGTCTTCCGTGCCATTGGTCGTCTTTCTCAATCACACATTACTGTATTAATTAATGGTGAATCAGGCACGGGTAAAGAATTGGTTGCGCATGCGTTGCACAAACACTCACCACGTGGTAACAAACCTTTTATTGCGCTCAACATGGCGGCAATTCCAAAAGATTTGATCGAAACTGAATTATTTGGTCATGAAAAAGGCGCGTTCACCGGTGCCAATACGCAGCGTCAGGGTCGTTTCGAACAAGCCAATGGCGGGACTCTTTTCCTTGATGAAATTGGTGACATGCCATTTGAAACCCAAACACGTTTACTGCGTGTTTTAGCGGATGGCGAATTCTACCGCGTTGGTGGTCACATCCCAGTCAAGGTGGATGTCCGTATCGTTGCTGCAACACACCAAGACTTAGAAAAATTAGTACATGAAGGTCGCTTCCGTGAAGACTTGTACCACCGTCTAAACGTGATTCGTATTCATATTCCAAAACTTGCACATCGTAGTGAAGATATTCCGATGCTTGCACAGCACTTCCTAGCAAGTGCAGGCAAAGAGCTTGGGGTAAGCCCGAAAATTCTGCGTCCTGAAACGCAAGAATACATGCAAAAATTGCCGTGGCAAGGTAATGTGCGTCAGCTTGAAAATACCTGTCGCTGGCTCACCGTGATGATTACAGGACGTGAAGTTTATCCAGAAGATTTACCGTCTGAATTAAAACAGATTCCAATTCAAGGCACAGATGGCAACCCTGCTGCTCAAGGGATTGATCGTATTGGTGTGCATCATTGGGATGAATTACTTGGTCAATGGGCCGTACAAAAACTGAAAAACGGTGAGATGAAAATTCTCGACATTGCCACACCAATGTTTGAACGCACCCTCATCAATGCAGCACTACAGCAAACACGTGGCCGTAAGCGCCATGCAGCAGAACTTTTAGGTTGGGGTCGCAATACCTTAACCCGTAAACTTAAAGAACTCGGTATGGACAGTGCCGAAGATGATGTCGAAGAAGAATTAGAAAGTTAATTTTCTAATTTACATTAAAAAAGCCAGTCACTTGACTGGCTTTTTTATTTTGAGATTTTTTAGCAATATTTTATGCCGTAAAGCCGACATAACGTGAATAACCTTCCACCCCTAAATCAGACTTATAAATCAGAAACTCAGGGAAGCTCGAGGCGGTAATTTCAGTAAACATATGATATTGATCATCATTGGCATGCAAGTCATCGACTGTATGCTGCATAGTTTGCTCAAATTCATCGGTAATAAACTCAAAACCAATATCCATTGCAATAAACAGCACATGCTCACATGGCTGCACATACTGCTCTTCTGACCAATCAATCACTTGCTGCTGACAATGTGGACACTGAATGTTATCTGAAGGAGAAATATCAAGTTCGATCAATTGATAAGACATAGAAGTAAATTTATTCATGAATATTAGATTTATTCTAACAAAACTTAGTTTCAGCTAAAGGTATTTATTCAATAAAAAAGGAGCCGTAGCTCCTTTAAATATAACTGATTTCGATTATTTCTTAAGAGATGACTTATAGGCCGACAATGCAGCCACTGCGATAGCCGACAAAGCAATACCCGGCGCACTTGCAATTAAAATACCTGTCGTTCCCAGTCCTAGTGCCAAAATCTTACCTGTGAGTAATGGACCCGTCATTGCACCCAAACGACCCCATGAAATCGCACTCCCCACACCTGTTACTTTCCCAGCTGGTGTATAGAAAATTGGAGAGATCCCGTACAAAATCGATTGACCGCCTGTAGAGAAAATTCCGCCCATGATGCCTGCTGCGATAAGTACAGGAATGGAATTTGTTGTAAACAGCACAAACAATGCCACAAACAAACCTGAATAGATAATCACTGCCATTTGCCATAATTTTAGCCGATCAAGCAAGTAGCCTAAACCCAGCGTACCAATCACTGCGCCCACTTGGAACATCAACATGATCATGAAAGCTTGTTGCTTTTCCAACCCTTGTTCCATAAGCAAGTTAGGCAACCAACTGATCAGAATATAGTTCACCATTAAGGTAAAGAAGAAGCTTAACCATAGCGGCAATGTATATTTATAACGCTGTTCAGCAAAAAGGATTTGCCCCATCGCTGGAACCGCTTCTTTGCTTTCTGCCTGAACTTTTTCAGTACGCTTATCTTTTAAGATAAGCGCCATGAATGGAATCAGGATTAAAGGCGTTAAACCACCAATTAAAAACAATGTATGCCAAGAGATATCTTTAAAAATAATACCCAAGCCAGCAACAAAGATTGCACCTACAGGTAAGCCGCAGTACATCAAACTATTTAAGCGCCCACGGTTAGCATCCGTCGCTTCATCACCCACCACCGAGATCATCGTTGGCATCGCAGCGCCCAAACCTAAACCTGTAAAGAATCGTGCGATATATAAAATTTCAATGCTTGGTGCAACTGCCGTGATAGACATAAATACACCGAAGATAAAAATCGACAGCATCAGGACTTTCTTCTGTCCCAAATAGTCAGCGACACGCCCCCCAAAGAACGCGCCAAATAACATACCAAACACACCTAAGCTAAATACATAGCCCATTTGCACTTGATCTAAGGAAAATGTCGCTGCGATTCCTTTTGCTGCGATACCGGGCGCTTGCAGGTCAAAACCTTCAAAAAATGCTACCCAGAAACACAAAAATACCGTTAGAAATTTTTGCATTTTTCCCGATTGTTGATTTGCCATAATCGAACTCCATTCATGTAGCGTAAACCCACTTGTACGCCATGCCCTGAAGTTTCGGCTTTATTGGGTAGAATAAATACCACTACAAAGGTCGGAATTCACACGACCAAAAGCCCACCATTAAGACCTAAAACTTTGTATATCAATAGTTTTTAGATCTTATTTTTTGTATTTATAATTCATTATCAATCACTTAAGTTTATGAAAGATTTTAATAATCAAACCATAGCTAAAACTAATGATGATCAAAATATTCATTTAATCCGATCAAATAGCAACAGCCAATAATTTATTGGCAATAAAAAACCCGCAACTGAGCG
Organism: Acinetobacter sp. YH01009; assembly: GCF_013420765.1. NCBI lineage: Bacteria > Pseudomonadati > Pseudomonadota > Gammaproteobacteria > Moraxellales > Moraxellaceae > Acinetobacter > Acinetobacter sp. YH01009. The sequence continues at coordinate 113,743 of NZ_VOYE01000013.1, forward strand.
GGTTTTTTATTTAACTCAAAATCTTATGCAGATTTTTTCGCTTGGTTATTCTTACGAATCGTAATCATCACCAATTGAACAGCCGCAGGTGTTACACCTGGAATACGACTTGCTTGTGCCAATGTTTCAGGCAATACATTTTTCAGCTTCATGGTGATTTCACGTGAAAGACCAGAAACTACATCGTAATCAAAATCAGCAGGAATACGTGTATCTTCCAAACGTTTCATTTGCGCAACGTCTTCTTGCTGACGGTTAATATAACCCGCATATTTCACAGCAATTTCAATTTGCTCTCCAACAAATGCTGAAACTTCTGAACCAGTCAATTCAGCAATTTGCGCAAAGTTGATATTTGGACGTTTGAGCAAATCGATCGCATTGGTTTCTTTAGACAGGTCATCACCAGTCATTTCAACGAATTTTTTGCCTAGTGGATTGTTTGGCGCTGCCCAAAGGTGTTGTAAACGACCTTTCTCCGTTTCTACAGCTTCCATTTTTTGGCAGAACGAATCCCAACGCGCATCATCTACCAGACCCATTTCACGACCAATGGCAGTTAAACGCTGATCCGCATTGTCTTCACGCAACATCAAACGGTATTCCGCACGCGAAGTGAACATACGGTACGGTTCTTTAGTACCCAAAGTAATCAAGTCATCAACCAATACACCCATGTACGCTTCATCACGTTTTGGTGTCCATTGCTCTTGATCCCATGCACGACGTGCTGCGTTTAAGCCTGCAAGCAAACCTTGCGCACCCGCTTCTTCATAACCCGTTGTACCGTTAATTTGACCTGCAAAATACAAGTTATTAATCGATTTGGTTTCTAAAGAGAATTTCAATGATTGTGGGTTGAAATAGTCGTACTCAATCGCATAACCTGGACGCAAAATGTGCGCATTTTCCATACCACGAATCGAGCGAACCAATTCAAACTGAACATCGAATGGTAAAGAAGTTGAAATACCGTTTGGATAAAGCTCATGTGTGTCCAAACCTTCAGGTTCCAAGAACACTTGATGCGAATCTTTATCGGCAAATTTATGAATCTTATCTTCAATCGATGGGCAGTAACGTGGACCCACACCTTCAATCACACCGGTATACATTGGTGAACGGTCTAAGCCACCACGAATGATATCGTGAGTTTTCTCATTGGTATGTGTGATATAGCAATTGATTTGCTCAGGATGCATCGACGCATCACCCATGAACGACATAGTCGGAGATGGGAAATCACCCGGCTGTGGCGTCATCACAGAGAAATCAACTGATCGTGCATCGATACGTGGTGGTGTACCAGTTTTTAAACGACCTACAGGTAAGTTCAATTCACGAAGGCGCGCAGCCAATGAAATTGAAGGAGGATCGCCCGCACGACCACCTGAAGCATTATTTAGACCTACGTGGATCACACCACCTAGGAATGTACCTGTAGTCAATACAACAGTTTTCGCATCAAAACGAATACCCATCTGAGTAACCACACCTTTTACAGTGTCGCCCTCAACGATTAAGTCGTCAGCTGCTTGTTGGAAAATATCCAAGTTCGCTTGATTTTCTAAGGTTTCACGAATCGCAGCTTTATAACGAATACGGTCAGCCTGTGCGCGAGTCGCACGAACAGCCGCACCTTTACGTGAGTTTAAAATACGGAATTGAATACCGCCTTTGTCGGCAGCCAATGCCATTGCACCGCCTAGAGCATCAATTTCACGTACTAAATGTGATTTACCAATACCACCAATGGCTGGGTTACAGCTCATCTGCCCTAAAGTCTCAATATTATGAGTTAAGAGTAAAGTCTGTCGACCCATACGTGCCGCAGCAAGAGCTGCCTCAGTACCCGCGTGACCGCCGCCGATAACAATGACATCGTAAACTTTAGGATAATGCATAGTGGTAAGGAGATTAAAAAAGAATGACGGAAGATTATAGCAAAAATTCACCGATAAGTTGACTGATTAACTCGATTTTATTGTTATTGACTACCGTTTTATGCCTATATATTTCTTTATGAACATACATACTTTGCAAATTCCACATAAAAATATACATTTCTCAAGCAAATGTTACTCGAAGATTGTTGTTTTATTCTGATGATTTTTTATTCTGTTATAGATCCCATGAGAATCATAAGGACCATAAGCATGAATAAGAATATTTTGCTATCCACGGTTTTATGCGGTTTATGTTTATCACCACTTGCTGCCTCAGCCAATGATAAAGTTGAGAAAGTGTATGATGCACAGCGATATCAACAAGTCTGTAAAGGTAAAAGCCAAGGCGCTCAAGTTTCATTTGCCTATCGCGGTATTATCTGGAATGGTACTTGCGAACCACAATTTTTTAGCTCGTCCAAAAATGCAAATCTTCATGGCGAAGAAGCCGAATTATTAAGCACATGTAGTGCAGATGCAAAAGCCACTACTGCAACGATTAATGGACAAGAAATTAAAGGAAAATGTGCTTTAGGGTTCACTCCTCCTCGTCCTAAATAAACAGTTGTCGATAAAAATATCGACCAACTAACAGATCAAAAATAAAGCGGGTAAAACATCAGTTTTTACTCGCTTTTATTTATTGCTTATTTATTAAACTGAGATAAACTCAAAAATACTATAAGGATAAAAATATCAGGAAATTCCATGGATTCGGGATTATTTGCATTTTTTCTACCCATTGCTTTAGCCATTATGATGATGGGTTTGGGGCTTGAACTTTCAGTCAAAGACTTTTTACGCGTTGGACGCTATCCAAAAGTTATTTTCATCGCTTTATTTACTCAACTTATTCTACTGACCAGTATTGCTTTTTTCCTGTGTAAGTTGCTTGAGTTACCCCCTTTACTCGCGGTCGGGCTCATGTTGCTTGCGGCTTCACCCGGCGGCCCCACTGCTAACCTTTTTAGCTACCTATATAAAGGTGACGTTGCATTAAACATTAGCTTAACAGCCATCAACTCAGTTGTTTCGTGCTTTACATTGCCTTTTATCGTCAACCTATCCATTTTGCATTTTGTTGGTGAAAGCACTAGCATTGGTATGCCTATCGACAAGATCACCCATGTATTTCTGATTATTTTGATACCGGTATGTTTCGGTATGTTTATTCGCAACTCCTTTCCGACCATTGCGTATCACATCAACAAACCGATGCGAATGTTGTCTATTTTCTTATTAATTCTTATCTTTACACTCGCAGTTTTGCGTGAACAATCCAACATCATTACGTATTTTGCCAGCGTCGGCATTGCGACCTGTTTACTCTGTTTCAGTGGCTTATTTTTGGGTTACCTAATTCCGTTCCTCGCGGGTGTGCCGGAAAAGCAGGCACGTGCGTGTACCTTTGAGATTGGCATTCATAACACCAGTATCGCCCTAACCATCGCACTGAGTGTGCTTGAAAACACCACAGTGGCGATACCTGCCGGTGTTTATTCTATTTTTATGTATTTATTGGCGACCTTATTTGGTTTTATTTTGACGCGCCGTGGCAGTCATCTGATCCAACAAGTGAAAACCTAAACTATTTTTCAAACGTAATCACCATAAGGACTTTGGTGAAAAACCATTAAATATGCTCAAGGAGAATAAATAATATGGATTCTGAAATTATTACGGTTCTTTTGCCATTAGCACTGGCCTTTATTATGATCGGGCTTGGGCTAGAACTTACCCCCAAAGATTTCGCACGTGTCACCAAGCACCCTAAAGCCGTGTTGATCGCATTATTTTGCCAGCTCGTGTTGCTTGTCGGTATCGCCTTTCTACTATGTAAACTGCTAGCATTACCACCACTGCTTGCTGTCGGCTTGATGCTACTTGCAGCCTCACCTGGTGGTAGTACAGCGAACTTATTTAGCTATCTATTTAAAGGTGACTTGGCTTTAAATATTACCCTGACCGCCATCAACTCAGTCATTGCAGCATTAACCCTTCCATTGATCGTGAATTTTTCGATCATGCACTTCATGCAAGAAGGGCAACAAATCAGTCTGCAGTTTGGAAAAATCCTCCAAGTTTTCAGCATCATTATCATCCCCGTCTGTATAGGCATGCTGCTTCGTCACTATGCACCTAAACTGACTGAGAAACTGCATAAACCACTCCGCATCTTTGCTGTGGTCTTTCTCATCTTAATTATTATCGGTGCTATTTACTCTGAACGACATAATATTGCGGCTTATCTAACTCAAGTTGGCTTAGCAACGGTTCTATTCTGCATCTTCAGCTTATGTATCGGTTATTTTGTTCCGAGACTATTCGGCATCAATAGTGCTCAGGCACGTGCTTGTGCATTTGAAATCGGCATTCATAACAGTACGTTAGCCATGACCATCGCCTTAACGGTGATGGCCAGCTCTGCAGTTGCAATGCCTGCGGCGGTTTATTCAATCTTTATGTACATCTTTGCCGCTGTATTTGGCTTCCTAATTACACGTTTTGCACCAATCTCGACAACAACGACCTAAACAATTAAAAGTTAAGGCACTGAAAAGTTAAAAGGATGCTACGTGCATCCTTTTATTTTTTGTCAATTTTGATAATCGCTAGCTGCAAGTTGCCGAGTTCCGTTACAATAGCTTTTTATAAAACTCATTTAGGTTATGTCCGTGAAGTGGTTACAAATTCATATTACTGTTGAAAAAGCTCAAGTTGATTACACTGAAACGCTGCTCAGTTCTTTAGGTGCAGTCAGTGTCACGCTAGATGATGCAGAAAATCAGGATTTACTTGAACCACTTCCAGGTGAAACACCACTTTGGAATAAAGTGATCGTAACTGGTATATATGCACAAGAAGATGATGAAGAAATTGATGTTGCTGCATTAGAAACATTTATTAAAGCTCAACTTCCTGAAGCACCAATGCGTAGCGAATTCATTGAAGACCAAGAATGGGAACGCACATGGATGGATGCTTACGAGCCTATTAAAATTGGTGAAAAATACTGGATCGTACCAGAATGGATGGAAGCGCCAGAAGCAGACGCCGTAAACATCAAACTAGACCCAGGTCTGGCATTTGGTACTGGCAACCATGCATCAACATTCTTATGCCTACAATGGTTAGGTAAAGTTGATCTTAAGGATAAAATCGTAATCGACTACGGTTGTGGTTCTGGTATTTTAGGTGTTGCCGCTTTACTTTTGGGTGCAAAAAAAGTTTATGCCACTGATATTGACCCACAAGCCGTTTTAGCAACACAACAAAATGCCGAATTGAATGGTGTACTGGAAAATTTGTATGTAGGCCTACCTGAAGAGTTCAACCAAGAACTCGCTGGACAAAAAGCCGATGTGTTTGTTGCTAATATTCTTGCAGGCCCTCTAATGGCCTTGGCTGCAGAATTCTCAACTTTAATTAAATCTGAGGGCGAGTTCGCACTTGCAGGTGTAATTGAAGAGCAAGTTTCTGATGTTTCTAGTGTTTATTCTGAATTTTTTGATATATTAGACGTAGAAAAACGTGACGAAACATGGTGCCGAATTTCGGGTAAACGCCAACAGTATTAAAATTTAAAATGTGTACTTATGAGCGACAAATTAACTAACTGCCCAACTTGTTTTACAACATATAAAGTAACTGTTCCGCAGCTTACTGTCGCTCAGGGCATGGTTTGTTGCCCAAAGTGCTCTACATCTTTTAATGCACTGTCTCATTTGGTGGTAGATAAAGCGTTGTCTTTTTCTACCCCTGAGCAAGAAAATGCACCTCAAAAAAACTCCAATACTATTATTAATGTCAGCGAATTTAATAATACGCTTACACCAGTGACTGTTGAAGAAACACCAACCCACCATTTATTAAAACTATTTGATCAAAAAGTCGAAAACTCTAATATCGATCTAAAAACCTATTTAAATAACTTAAATTATTTCAGCACCGAACCGATCGGCAACCTGCCTGCTGTAAATTGGGCAGAACAGGCTGAAAAAGATAAAAAACGTACACCACTCAACTATTTTATGTGGTTCTGTATTAATGCCTTCTTATTTGGTGCACTTATATTCCAGTTTTTCTGGTTCAATCCTCAATATTTAAAAAACAGTCCAGTGATGGGTGCTGCATTCACAGCAGTGTGTGATGTCTTTAATTGTTCACGTCTAGAGGAACATTACAGTTTAATTAGTACCAAAAAAGTCAAAATTCGTAGCATTGGAAATAATGAAACACGTTTTACAGGTGAAATGATCAATTTTCATGACCGTAGCCTTGCCTTACCCAATATGAAAATTTCACTAAAAGAAAATGGTACTGAAATAGCAAACTATACGCTTTTACCTGAAGAGTATTTGGACAAAAGTCTGCATGGCATCCAACGGATCCCAAAAAGTAGTCCTTTTAAATTCCAATTTAGTCTACCAATTGCACGCAAAAGCTTCGATAATTATTCAATTGAGTTGATTCGCCCCTAATATTGGAAAAAACTATTAAAAAAGTAAAAAAAACATAAAAAAAATGCAGTTTTCTTGCTCACTTTTTCCTAGACAATGGTATGATACGCGCCACGAAAGCTTTGTGCTGCAAACTCCTCGCTAATTTTTCACAACAAATACAATCCCAACCGTGCGCTTTAATATTTATTGCGTATTGAGTAGATTTTTTGTTTGTTTTTTAGGCTGTAACAATTATTAATCTATTGTTACGCTTATTTTTCGAACAATTTTGCGAGTTGTGTCAAGCTACAAGTAATGTACAAGTTTTAGAACTCCGCATTAGGAACTAAAACGGAGTTCATTCAAGTTTATAGACCACTTTTAACAAATCACTTTACCCAAGTGATATTTGATTTTTCGGATTAATTCGCATGAATAGCAAATCTCCTATTTTTACTGCACAATCTGATGTCGCTCTTCGTATTCACGTAGATCGCGCAGTTCGCCATTACTTTGCACAATTGCAAGGCGAGCAACCATCTCAGGTATACGATATGGTGCTGGCGGAAATGGAGAAGCCTCTTCTATCTGTAGTTCTTGAATATACGCGTGGTAATCAAACCCGTGCTGCTGAGATTCTCGGCTTAAACCGTGGTACTTTACGTAAAAAGTTGAAAGCTCACGGTTTAATGAGTGAATAAATGATAAAATGCTTGCGGCTTCCGCAGGCATTTTTTTTAACCTGCATTTTGCTAATTTTGTTTTAATCTGTTCCTTGAAAACTGTGACGAAGATCATGACTATTAAACGCGCTTTAATCTCTGTGTCTGACAAGACTGGAATTGTTGAATTTGCACAAGAACTTGCTGCTCTAGGGGTAGAAATTTTATCTACTGGCGGAACATACAAATTGTTGAAAGACAATAATGTTGCCGTAGTTGAAGTTTCAGAGCACACAGGTTTCCCAGAGATGATGGACGGCCGTGTAAAAACGCTACATCCGAAAATTCATGGTGGTATCTTAGCTCGTCGCGGTCTAGACGAAGCTGTGATGGCTGAACACAACATCGATGCAATCGATTTAGTTGTTGTTAACCTTTATCCGTTTGCTGCAACTGTTGCAAAACCGAACTGCTCACTTGCTGATGCGATTGAAAATATCGACATCGGTGGTCCGACTATGGTTCGTGCTGCTGCGAAAAACCATGCATCTGTAGGTATCGTAGTAAATGCATCTGACTATGCAACTGTTGTTGAAGAGTTAAAAGCTGAAGGCGCATTATCACATGCAACTCGTTTTGACCTTGCGGTTAAAGCATTTGAACATACTGCACAGTATGACGGCATGATTGCATCTTACTTAGGCGCTCGCGTAGGTAAGGAAGAAGGTCAAGCAGATAAATTTGCGCGTACTTTCAATACTCAATTGAACAAAGTTCAAGACTTACGTTACGGTGAAAACCCGCATCAATCTGCTGCTTTCTATGTAGAAGACACAGCAACTGAAGCATCTGTTTCTACTGCGAAACAACTTCAAGGTAAAGAATTATCTTATAACAACATCGCAGACACTGACGCAGCACTTGAATGTGTAAAATCATTTGCTAAGCCTGCATGTGTCATCGTAAAACACGCAAACCCATGTGGCGTAGCAGTATCTTTAGACGGCATCCAAGCGGCTTATGACCTTGCTTATGCAACTGACCCTGAATCTGCATTCGGCGGCATCATTGCATTTAACCGCGAATTAGATGTTGCAACTGCGCAAGCCATTGTTGACCGTCAATTTGTTGAAGTGATCATTGCTCCAAGCGTTGCTGAAGGCGTGCTTGAAGTGACTGGCGCGAAGAAAAACGTACGTGTACTGGTATGCGGCGAGCTTCCTGCAATTACTGAACGTAAAGCTCAGTTAGATTACAAACGTGTGAATGGCGGTTTGTTGGTTCAAGACCAAGACTTAGGCATGATCACGAAAGATGACCTTAAAGTTGTGACTAAACGTGCGCCAACTGAAGCAGAAATTGATGACTTGATCTTTGCTTGGAAAGTTGCGAAATACGTTAAGTCTAACGCTATTGTTTATGCAAAAGGTCGTCAAACCATTGGTGTTGGCGCAGGTCAAATGAGCCGCGTTAACTCTGCTCGTATTGCTGCAATTAAAGCTGAACATGCTGGTTTAGTGGTTGAAGGTGCGGTAATGGCATCTGACGCATTCTTCCCATTCCGTGATGGCATTGATAACGCTGCAAAAGCGGGCATCAAATGCATTATCCAACCGGGTGGTTCTATGCGTGATGACGAAACGATTGCTGCAGCTGATGAAGCTGGTATTGCAATGGTCTTCACTGGCATGCGTCATTTCCGTCACTAAGTTGGCAACTTGATCATGACAATTAAGCACAGTCTTTTGCTTAATACACTAGATTTCTAATCTTGCATAAAGTCCTCTCCTGCTTTCAGGTTGAGGACTTTATGTCATTTTCGATTCATGGAGTATGAACCGATGAATATTTTAGTTTTGGGTAATGGCGGTCGTGAACATGCATTGGCATGGAAAATCGCACAAGATGACAAAGTTGCAAAAGTATTTGTAGCACCGGGCAATGCGGGTTCTGCAACTGAAAATAAATGCGAAAATGTTGCCTTAAATATTTTAGACAACGCTGCGATTATCGACTTTGCTAAAAACAATGCGGTGGATTTAATCGTGGTTGGCCCTGAAGCACCGCTTGTAAATGGTGTTGTGGATGCTTGCCGTGAAGCGGGTGTAAAAATTTGGGGCCCAACTCAATTTGCTGCACAGCTTGAAGGCTCTAAAGCATTTGCGAAGCACTTCTTAAAACGCCATAACATCCCAACTGCTTTCTATGATGTATTTACAGAAGTAGATGCAGCAAAAGCATTTGTTGAAAAAAATGGTGCACCAATCGTAATCAAGGCAGATGGTCTTGCTGCGGGTAAAGGCGTAATTGTTGCCATGACCAATCAAGAAGCATTTGATGCGATTGATGACATGCTTGCAGGCAACAAATTTGGCGATGCTGGCTCACGCGTTGTCATCGAAGAGTTCTTGGCAGGTGAAGAAGCATCTTTCATTTGCATGATTGATGGCGACAACATTTTGCCAATGGCAACGTCTCAAGATCACAAACGTATCTTTGAAGGTGACCAAGGTCCAAACACTGGCGGTATGGGTGCTTACTCTCCTGCGCCTGTTGTGACTGCTGACGTATTTGAAAAAACCATGAATGAAGTGATGCGTCCTACCGTTGAAGGTATGAAAAAAGACGGTCATGTTTATACAGGTTTCTTATACGCAGGCTTAATGATTGATGAACAAGGTCAACCAAAAGTGATCGAGTTCAACTGTCGTTTTGGCGACCCTGAAACTCAACCAATTATGATGCGTTTAAAATCATCTTTAGTTGATTTGGTTGAAGCTGGTATCGCTGGTAACTTACCTGCGGAAGCTGAATGGGATGAGCGTAAGACTGTAGGTATCGTACTTGCATCTAAAGGCTACCCAGAAACTTCTAGCAATGGTGATGTGATTTCTGGTTTAGACACAGAAATGGCTGATGCAAAAGTATTCCATGCAGGTACAAAAGCGCTTGAGAATGGTGACATTGTGACTGCTGGTGGTCGTGTACTTTGTGTGACTGCTCTAGGCAACACGATTGGTGAAGCACAAGCCAAAGCGCTTGAACTATGCGAAAAAGTGACTTTTGATGGTGTTCAATACCGTAAAGATATTGGTTACCGCGCAATTGCGCGTGAAAATGCTTAATCTTAATTTAAATTAAATAAACAACCCGCCGAGTGCGGGTTTTTTTTGATATATTCAATTAAATATCAAACAAATACTTTATTAAAATGATCTTTAATTTATTTAATCGACCATCTGAAGAAATACAATATTTAGGGACACCTTATACTCAAGATTGTTTAGACGCTATTGGTGTCATTCTCCAAACTCAAACATATATTGAAAAAGCATTACTTTTATCTTGCAATCAAATACATGCATATTTAATCAAATCTAATAGAAATACTTACATTATCAGATCAGGCTTTAGTTCAGGCTATTCTGGTGAAGGACCTAAAGGATTAGCATCATCACTGCAACTTCTTTTAAAGCACAATATAGAAGTTGAAGAAATTAATATTTCTGAAAAATTAATGAAGAAAGTAAATCATAGTTCATTATCAGATGCAGATCTTGAAACAATGTTCACAGCTAGAGTTGTAAGGCCAATTAACATATACGAATACATCTATGCAATTTATAAAACTACGGAATACCAAATCAATAATGACCGTTTCTATCCAACAGAATTACCTTTCCACTTGGTTGATTCTCGAATTTTCGATCTTGCTCTTAAATTTAATGATGATCCCAATTACTCAATCTTAACGGCATATACAAGATTAGAAGATATTGTCAAAGATAAAATTAATGATCATAGTCTGTTTTCTAACAGTCTTTTAAAAACCGCATTCATTTCAGATAAACAACGCAAATCAATTTATTCATGGGATACAAACAATGAAAAGGTTTCAAATGCCCTAGGTTGTCTATTTACCAATATATTTACTGCTTATAGAAATGAACGTGCACATAGTGAAGTTGATAAGCCTTATTCACAACAAATACGTGAATTTTTATTGATTAATGAACTATATTTATTAGAAAGCAAAGCAATTAAAAGATAAAGATGAATTAGCATGAATCAGTTTATCGCAACGCCTCGCCTCATCCTCCGCCAATAGAAAGACTCCGACACTGCCCCATTTATCCAAATGTGTGCAGATGACGACGTCATGCGTTATTTTCTAAAAAAACTCGATGCTTCAGAAGCCACCACATTTATGCAGCGCCTACGCGATGCAATAGAAACACGTGGTTGGGGTTTATATGCCGTTGAGTTGAAAGCCACAGGCGAATTTATTGGTTTTATCGGCTTACACGTACACCCACCTGAGTTTGAAATAGTCGATGCACCTGAAATCGGCTGGCGACTACTACCGCAATATTGGCATCAAGGTTATGCCACCGATGGAGCAAAAGCTGTACTCAAACATGCTTTTAGAAACTTAAGACTAGATAAAGTTATTTCCTTCACTGCAAGTTTGAACACACCATCAGAACGTGTGATGCAACGCATTGGTATACAAAAAATCCGTGAATTTAATCATCCACGTGTAGCTGCGGATCACCCATTAAACCGTCATGTACTCTATGAAATACAGCGTAGTGACTATTTACACATTCCATTTTGCTAATTGAATATTTATTCACAGCAAAACCAAAGCACATTAACTCTGCCAAACAGTGGTTATAGATGATGTTAAAAAGCTTAATTTTAGTCACCGCAGGATTTCGTATAAGACAGCAAAATCATTCATGTAATCATATAAAAAACCCCGCTAAGTGCGGGGTTTAAACTCTAAACATAACAATTGCTATGACTTAGAAATAAAAAATCATAAGTTGGAAAGCTGAAGCAACTGCAAACCTGTCTAAGCATGCTTAATCAAAATGGCATACATAATCAACGACATCAGTACATTGCACTTTAAAAATAGAATCTTGTGGAACAATAAAGCTTTCGCCAGACGTATATTGAACAAACTCGCCCTGCTCCCCAATTTGCACGACACACTGCCCAGATGTGATTTCAACACGCTCTTTCACATGTGCCTCAAACGTCATGGGTTGGTTTGATGGCAAAAATACACCGATGGTTTTTTGACTACCATCTTCCATTTTTAAAACATGGCTCACCGATCTACCGCCATCATAATGAACCGTAGGCTTTTTTACAACTGAGACGAAATCAAACTGATTTGACATAGCGTGCCTCACATAGTAATTTATTATGATCAATTATTAAGCAGTTTATATTAAACAATGTAGCGGATTCAATATTCCTCAGATTTAGATCTAAGATTTTGAAAAACCATGAATCAGAGTTGAACTTCAAATATATCAATAAAGATTTCAATGCAGATTAGATTGAAGCTCTCCGTTATTTTCACATATGAATGTTACAAATTTTGTGAATGACAGGACTTATTTCATTTTTATCATATTTTCAGCAATACATTTTAAAATTTGTTATATAGACCTAAACATATACAAATGACGTACTTAAATAGTTTAATTATAAATAATATATTGTTTTTACTTATTAAATTATTTAATTAAACATATTCCATTTACATTTTTGCTGCTAAGCATAACTTTTTAAATCACTATATTGAATAATAAAAAATTGATATGATGCCTAGCGAAATATAGAGATTTACTTTATTAAATCTTTTGTTTACAGCAGCTTGCAATGGCTATCTTTTCCCATTTGGAAATAGACTCAGATCTAATTGTATAAGTCTGTGTAGCATTTTAAATTATTAAGCATCTATCAGCCTGTCTGATAAAAGACTTAAGTAAATCTCTCCATAATATGATTTGTGAATTTATTAATTTTATAAATTTACTCGGGTGAATATATGAAAAAGCTCCTAGGATTAGTTCTCGGTTTATCTGTTGGCCTTTCAGGCTGTGGTAAACAAGAAGCTCCTGCAACTGACGCCGCACAACAAAAAGACACTGCAGAAGTGCAAACCGTTACCATGGCTTCGACTGGTTCAGATGCTGATATTTGGCGCTATATTGCTACGCTTCCTGAAACTAAAGAAGCTGGCATTAAACTTGAAGTGAAAAACTTTACTGACTATGTGTCTATGAACACTGCTGTAGCGAACAAAGAAATTGATGTTAATGCATTCCAGTCATATGCCTATATGGTTGCGTTTAACGACAACAATAAAGATAAAATTGCACCGCTTTCGACAACTTATTTAGAACCAATGGGTATCTATTCAAGCAAAGTTAAAAAACTTGAAGAGTTTAAAACAGGTGCAACCATTGCGATTCCAAATGATGGCGCAAACGAATCACGTGCATTGTTACTACTTCAATCTGCTGGCTTAATCAAACTTAAAGCTGATTTTGACGATGTAAAAGGTACACCTGCTGACGTCACTGAAAATGCGAAGAAAATCGTAATCAAGCCAATCCAAATGGCGACTGCGGTTCGTGTTAAAGACGAAGTTGATGCGATTGTTTTGGGTAATACCCTTGCAATGGAAGGTGGTTTAAACGTACTGAAAGATGCGGTTTACTATGAGCCAATCGATCAAAGTACAAAAATGAACGTGAATATTCTTGCTGTTGCTGCTGACCGTCAAAATGACCCAGTTCTACAAAAAGTGGGCGCGCTTTACCACACTCCAGCAGTTAAAGCTTACATCGATGAACATTTTGGTGGTACTAAAATTGATGTAAACAAACCAACTAGCTACCTCACTGAAGCAAAATAGTAATATAATTTCTTCAAATAAACAGGCAAAGTTTACTTTGCCTGTTTTTTCATTTTTGAACCCTTTTTTGACGCTATGATCCAATTTAAAAATATCTCCAAGCATTTTGAGCTAAAAGGCCAAACCGTTACAGCACTGGATCAGATTAATCTGGACATTCCAGATGGCTGTATTTTCGGTTTAATTGGCTACAGTGGTGCAGGCAAAAGTACCTTAATCCGTTTAATTAATTTGCTAGAACGTCCGAGTGAAGGGCAAATTATTATTCATGATAAAGACTTTACTGCTTTAAATTCGGCAGAGCTGCGTCAAGAAAGAACCAATATTGGCATGATCTTCCAGCACTTCAATTTACTGCAAACCAAAACAGTTGCAGAAAATATTGAAATGCCGCTTAAACTTTTAGGTGTGTCTAAAGCTGAACGCCAAAAACGTTTAGAAGAGTTGCTCGAATTTATTGACTTAAAACATAAGAAAAATGCTTATCCAGATGAGCTCTCTGGTGGTCAAAAACAACGTGTCGGGATTGCCCGTGCGCTTGCCAATCATCCTAAAATTTTACTGTGTGATGAAGCAACATCTGCTCTCGATCCGCAAACCACCAAATCGGTATTGGCGTTATTAAAGAAAATCAATCAAGAACAAGGCATTACCATTGTCATGGTCACCCATGAAATGGATGTGATTGAATCCGTTTGTGATTATGTTGCGGTAATGGAACAAGGGAAAGTCATCGAACATGGCTCAACTTTAGAGATTTTTAGTCAGCCAAAACACAATACAACGAAAAACTTTATTCAAACTGTATTACAGCAACAGCTCCCTGTTAATATTTTAAATAATTTAGAAAATCAAAATCATAACAGTATTTATTGTTTAAAATTCCTCGGCAGTTCGGCACAAGAAACTGTGATTCAGGCGGTAATTAAACAGTTTGATATTAGCCTGAATATTTTGTTTGCCAATATGACTGAAATTAATGGTGCGGTGATTGGACAAATGTTCGTTCAGCTATTAGGTGATACAGCATTGATTCAACAAGCGGTGGCGTTCTTAGAACAACATGGTGTTGAAGTCACTCAAGCAGGAGTTCAGCAATGAGAGATTTAATTGTTCAATGGCTGACTCAAATTACAGCACCCTTTTGGAAAAGTTCTTTGTCTATGGATCAGTTCGTCACTGCCCTACAAGAAACTTTTCACATGGTGTTCTTTGCCATGCTCTTCGGCTGTATTTGGGGTTTTATCCAGGCCGTGATCTTATATGTCTCACGTCCACAAGGCATTTTGCCTAACCGTGTCATCTACCATGGTTTGAACCCGATAGTGAATGCGCTGCGTTCATTGCCATTTATTATCCTCTTGATTGCGGTCATCCCTTTGACCAAAGTCATTGTAGGGACATCGATCGGGACTTGGGCTGCAATTGTTCCGCTCACTATCTATGTTGGTCCTTACATTGGCCGTCTGATTGAAACATCATTGCTCGAGGTGAATGACGGCATCATTGAATCTGCTCAAGCGATGGGCGCATCTCCGCTGCAAATCATTACTAAATTTGTGCTACCAGAGTCACGCAGTTCTTTGATTCTAAACTTAACGACTGCAACCATTAGCTTAATTGGGGCAACGGCCATGGCGGGTGCAGTAGGTGCAGGCGGTATCGGTGACCTTGCTATTTCTTATGGTTATCAACGTTTTGATAGTAGCGTGGTGATCATGACCGTGATCGTCTTATTGATCTTGGTGCAAATCGTACAAAGTCTGGGTGACTGGTTATCAAAATTACGCTAGGCCTGCGCAATTCATATCTTTAAGCTCTCTTCGGAGGGCTTTTTTGTTTATAAAACTTAGTTTTAATGCCGTAATTAAACCAAAATTTCTTTAACTCTAAATTATTTTGACGGAAAATTAGCAACACCATAAAATTTAAAATATAACCTTCAATATTACGTTTACAAAAACTTGAATGAGTACAAAATATCAAAAGAACAGGATTTTATATTCCCCATGGAAACTACACTGACAGCACAAATTTTCCGCTTAAATTTTTTTCACAACGGGGATATTGATCACTTCAGCTGCATCTGCATCCATTGCTGATTATGACTATGTCACTAGTATTAAGGTAAATGATGTTGACTTAGCCTTACCCTTGCCTGCATCAAAAGCAAATGCATTAATCAGCAAAAATCCAGTAAAGCTTAAATATGAATATTCAGAATGTGCCGGCAATACTGAATTTCATGTCACATCAAAAGGTAAATTTCTAAAATTTGAAATTTATGCAGAGGACAATCCTCAAGTTAAGAATGATTCATTCTATAAAAATAAAAGCAGCTTCGCCCAACTTGGACAAACCAAAGGGGATGTTTGGATGGAATGGGATAAATCCACTCAAATACGCGATAAAATTCAAATTGGGTCAAAACATCTGACAAGCCAATATAACTTTCTACAATTTAAAAAAGACTTTCCCAAAAGTGCAAAATCCGCCAATCCCAATGAAATTGCTTATGTGATTTTACTCTCACCTACTCATGCCAAATCTGTGCTGAAAGAGCCGCAAAATTATGATTTACCCTATATTGGCAATCTAGCATTCAACTTTAAAAATGGCAAATTAACTGCCTTTTCAGTTAATCAAGGTATTGCTTGCTAAATGGTGCTTGTCATACAGCGTTTATTGATTAAACAGTGAATTTATAAATCTGCATAAAGCCATGCAATAAACGCAAGTTTGATCTCAGAGCATGCTAAAATCAGCAGCTGTTTTCGCAGGGACTCATCTATGCACTTTGTACATCTTGGTATTTTTACAGAATTTTCCATTACTGAATCTATTGTACGTATACCTGATCTTGTAAAAGCTGCAGCTGCAGATGAAATGCCCGCTCTGGCCATTACTGACCTTTCAAATCTACATGCTGCTGTAAAATTCTATAAAAAGTGCTTAGATAAAGGCATTAAACCCATATTTGGTTCAACCATTCGTTTGAATGATGCTGAACACAAAGCTACTCTTCTAGCGATGACCAATAAAGGTTGGCGCAGTCTAACAGAGTTGGTTTCTGAAGGTTATATTTCAGGTCAACAGCTTGATATTCCTTGCGTAAAAAAAGATTGGATTTTAAATCAACACCAAGACTTGATTGTTTTACTGGGTATGCAAAGTGATGTCGGCAAAATGCTTTGCTCTTCCAACCCGCAAAAAGCTGAACCACTGTTAGCTGAATGGGTCGAAAAATTTGGCAATCGTGTTTATTTAGCGATTACACGAACTGAGCGCTCGGGTGAAGAAGACTTTATTCACGAAGCAGTAAAACTTGCGAAGAAATTTAACATTGGTGTGGTTGCTCATAACGATGTGCATTTTATACGTAAAGAAGATTTCGAGGCACATGAAGCACGCGTTTGTATTGCCGATGGCTATGTCCTCGGTGACAATCGTCGCCCTAAAAATTACAGTCCTGAACAGTATTTTAAAACTGCCGAGGAAATGACGGAGCTGTTTGCAGACATTCCAACGGCTATAGAAAATACCTATCACATTGCGCGACGCTGTAATGTGTCATTACGTTTAGGCTTCCATGACCTTCCCGATTATCCAATTCCTGAAGGCCATACAATTGACACCTATTTTGAACATTTATCAAAAGAAGGTTTAGAAGAACGTTTAGCGCATTTGTACCCTGTCGAACAACGTGGTGACGACTGGCCAGAAATTCGTAAGCCTTATGATGAACGTTTGGCTTATGAAGTCGGGATCATCCTGACCATGCAATTCCCAGGTTATTTCCTAATTGTCATGGACTTTATTCAATGGTCTAAAGGTAATGGCGTGCCTGTTGGTCCAGGCCGTGGTTCGGGTGCAGGTTCCTTGGTTGCCTATAGTTTAAAAATTACTGACCTAGACCCACTACGTTATGACCTACTGTTCGAGCGTTTCTTAAACCCTGAACGTGTATCAATGCCCGACTTTGACGTCGATTTCTGTATTGCAGGTCGTGACCGTGTTATTGACTATGTTGCACGCACTTATGGTCGAGATGCGGTCTCTCAGATTGCAACTTTCGGTACCATGGCGGCAAAAGGTGCAATTCGTGACGTAGCGCGTGTCTTGGGTAAATCTTATGGTTTGGCTGACCGTATTTCTAAAATGATTCCGACCAAGCCTTTAGGTTTAAGTTTGGAAGAATCCATTGAGGCCGAACCACAACTCAAAGACATTGTCACCAATCCATCTAACCCAGATAACGACGATGCAGCCGAAATTTGGGAAATGGCACTCAAACTTGAAGGCATTACCCGTAACACAGGTAAACATGCCGGTGGTGTGGTTATTGCACCAACTAAGTTAACTGACTATTCGGCTGTCCTATGTGATGCAGATGGAACTAACCGTGTAGCCCAATTCGATAAAGACGATGTGGAAGCTGCAGGTCTAGTTAAATTCGACTTCTTGGGCTTACGCAACTTAACGGTAATTGAAGATGCCATTAAGCACATTAATGCCCGTCCAGATATCACTACACCTGTCGATATTTCCTTAATTCCTTTGGATGACAAACCTGCCTATGCTGTGTTCGCAGATGCAAATACCACTGCGGTCTTCCAGTTTGAATCCGTCGGCATGAAAAAAATGCTGAAAGAGGCACGTCCAAGTAAGTTCGAAGAAATTATTGCTTTCGTGTCTTTATACCGTCCAGGCCCGATGGATCTGATTCCTGACTTTATTTACCGTATGCATGGTGGCGAGTTTGAATACTTACATCCATTACTAGAAAGTGTCCTTGAACCGACATACGGCATTATGGTGTATCAGGAACAGGTAATGCAGGCAGCGCAGTTCTGTGCTGGCTATAGCTTGGGTGGCGCGGATTTACTTCGTCGTGCCATGGGTAAAAAGAAAGTCGAAGAAATGATTAAGCACCGTCAGATCTTTACTGAAGGTGCTGCAACCAAAGGTATTGATGCAGATACGGCCAACCATATCTTCGATTATATGGAAAAATTCGCAGGCTATGGTTTTAACAAATCCCATGCCGCAGCCTATGCCCTTGTTGCATATCAAACCGCTTGGTTAAAAGCACATTTCCCTGCTGAATTTATGTCAGCAGTGATGACCTCGGAAATGCAGAATACCGATAACGTGGTGTTCTTGATCGATGACTGTCGTATTAATGGTCTCGAAGTCTTGCCACCTTCGGTCAATATGTCTTTATATAATTTCCATGCCAGCGATCCAAAAACCATCGTATATGGTTTAGGTGCGATCAAGGGTGTCGGTGAAGCTGCCATGCAGTCTGTGATTGACTCACGTATCCAAGATGGTCCCTATAAAGACCTGTTCGACTTCTGTCATCGTATTGACCTGAAAAAAATCAATAAACGTACCCTTGAAGCATTGATTCGTGGTGGCGCACTGGATTGTTTAGGTTTAGAACGTGCTGACTTGATGGCACAGCTCCCTGAAGCCGTTCAAGCGGCGGATCAAGCACGCACTAACCGCGAAACAGGCATGATGGACTTGTTTGGCGAAGTGGAAGAAGTTCAGCGTAAACCTGCCAAACCTGTCAAACCGTGGTCAGATGAAGTTCGTCTTAAAGGTGAAAAAGACACACTCGGCCTATATTTAACAGGTCACCCGATTGATGTGTATCGCCCAGAGTTAAAAGCCTTTATTTCACAGCGCATTAATGAACTTACCCCTACACGTCGTGGTGTCACTACAGTATTTGCAGGCCTAGTGGTCGATGTTGCCAACTTCCCAAACCGCATGATGGTAACGCTCGATGATGGTACAGCACGTATTGAAGTGTCTGCGAATCACGAACGTTTTAACCGCTTCAAAGACGTGATTCAAAACGAAAAAGTGGTGGTGATTGAAGGTGAAATTTACGAACGTGAAGGTTTTGATCGGCCAATGGGTCGCTTAACTAAAGCCTTCAGTTTGAATGAAATCCGTCAAAAACGTGCCAATGCGATTCAAATCAAATTAACGCCGGAACATTTTAGTAAAACGCTCTCACGCGACATCCAAAATATTTTACTGCCTTTCTGCAATGTCGATATGTGTACGCATATACCTGTGCAGTTATATATTGACTATCCATATGCGACGGCCGACATTCATTTGGGCTTAAACTGGAAAGTTGCCCCACTAGATGAATTACTGTCTAAGCTGCGTGACTACTTCGGCAAAGAATCTTTGCATGTCGAATATCATGTCAAATCCAAAGCAGCCAAGGCGGTGAGTTATGAACAAGCCTCTATTCCTGCGCAAGTTCCTCCACCGCCAGATGGAATGAGCATGGATGATGCCATGGATTTATACCAAGCAGAAGCCAATCAATTTTCTTAAAGTTTAAACGCTGTTTGAACTGCTTTTTTAAATAAACAAATTGGAAATATCATGAATCAAACTGACAATGCTGCGGTTTCAGCACATCTCTCCCATGTGCGTATTGTCATGGTGAATACAACATTACCCGCAAATATTGGTAGTGCATTACGTGCCATGAAAACCATGGGACTTTCAAAGCTGGTCTTAGTTGCACCTAAGACTTACCCGCATCCTGACATTAATGCCTTGGCTGCCGGTGCTGTCGATTTAATAGATCAAATTGAAATTGTTGAATCATTAGAAGATGCTATTAAAGATTGTCATATTGTCTTTGGGACCAGTGCACGTAGTCGCACCATTCCATGGCCTTTACTTGACGCTCGCCCTGCTGCAGAAATGTCTCTCAAAGCGGTCTGCGAACAACAACAAGAAATTGCCGTAGTATTTGGCCGTGAAGACCGTGGTTTGACCAATGAAGAATTGGCAATGGTCAACTACCACGTCACTATTCCAGTAAATACTGAATATGGCGTCTTAAACGTTGCCCAAGCGATTCAAGTCATTTGCTATGAAATGCGTATGGCTGCCCTTGCACATACTGAGTTAACGGCAAATCCTGATGCCAATATGCATGTGACAGATGACATTGATATGGAATGGGATGAACCGTTAGTGACCCATGAAATGATGGAACAGTTCTACCCGCATATTGAAAAAATGCTGGCAGAGATTGAATTTATGGATCCAAAAAATCCAAGATTATTACCTTTACGCTTGCGTCGCCTATTTGGACGTATACAATTAGATCGTATGGAATACCACTTATTACGTGGCATCTTTAGCCGAGTACAGGCATTAAATAACGGAACATGGAAAAAATCTACAGACAATGAGGATCAATCTAATGCTTAAGCAGCTCAAAGAAGATATACAGGCTGTATTCGCGCGCGATCCTGCTGCACGAAATACGCTCGAAGTCTTAACGACTTATCCAGGAATTCATGCCTTAATCATGCATCGTATGGCACATGAACTTTGGAAAAAAGAGTGTAAAGGCTCAGCCCGCTTATTGTCTTCTTTTAGCCGCTTTGCCACAGGCATTGAGATTCATCCGGGTGCGAAAATCGGTCGTCGTTTCTTCATTGACCACGGTATGGGTGTGGTGATTGGTGAAACAGCTGAAATTGGTGATGATGTCACCCTCTACCATGGTGTGACCTTAGGTGGTACGACTTGGAACAAAGGCAAACGTCACCCAACTTTGGAAGATGGTGTAGTGGTTGGCGCTGGTGCAAAGATCTTGGGCCCATTTACGGTGGGTAAAAATGCCAAAGTCGGTTCAAATGCCGTGGTGACCAAAGAAGTTCCTGCGGATACTACCGCTGTAGGTAATCCAGCACGCTTTATCACCAAAGATAAACCAAAAGATGAAGCTGAAACCCGTCGTCGCGACTATGCAGAAAGTATTGGTTTCCAACCATATGCTGCAACACAAGACCAAACTGACCCGATGTTAGAAGGTATGCGTGTATTGTTAGATCGTATTCAGCACAATGAAAAACGTATGAATAATTTGTGTCAGCGTTTGTCTCTCCTTGACCCAACGTTCAAAAAGCAACAGCTTAATGAACAACCTTTTAGTCAGGAAGAACTTAAAATCATTGAAGATGTGCGCCGCGAATGCGAAGCTCAAAGTAGTCAATCTAAGGCTTAACCAAAAGCAATCAGAATAAGTTGCCTTTAACTTGCATGTTGTTCAGAGTTTTTTTAGACTGACCAACATGCTTTTTTGTATAAAATAAATTTAATGGATGAATCATATGACGCTTAAGCCCTTGGCAGTTGCTTGTATTGCTTTAACCCTTGCCGCTTGTGGAAGCGCCCCAACTAAGAATAATGCACCTAAAGATGCCATGATTTTTGTAGAGCCTGAACTGACTCCACCTTTCTACGCACTCAACCCATTTAACTACGATGCACCACCTCCTTTTGAATTAAATTTACAAAAAGCTGCAGCACAGCCTGTGACTAAGATGGTGGTAACTAGCCCAACCGACCCATCTAAGCAATTAACACTCGAAGAAAACCGTCTGATTATTCCAATTGTAGACAGCAAAGTACGTTCAATGAAATTTGCTGCTTTAGCGGGTGACAATGAAATCGACATTACTGAAATTGATGATTTCTTACAGCTCGTTGAAGGTAAAGCACGTCACTATCCACCACGTTTTGTTCAACGCCAAGAACGTAAAGGGTTTGAACTTAAACTTAAAGAAGTGACGCAAAAATTAGATACCCTTGCATCTAAAGACAACGCTTCTTTTGATGTTTTAGTTCGTGCATTTAAAGCCAGTGTGATGGCACGTAACCTCGACTTAGGTTCTGTATACACCACTAAATCATTAACTTATGCACAGCGTATTTTAAAAATCAACCAAGATGATGCTGAAGCAAATTTCTGGTTCGGTTTCGGTTTATCTGAAGGTGGCGGTCAACGTGAAGCGATTCCATACCTAGACAAAGCGATGAAAGCGGGTGTTCAAGAAGCGTATCTTTCTGCAGCAAATAACTACATTGCGATGGAACAAAAAAAGAACGCAATTCAGGTCTTAAAGAACTATAAAGTGAAATACCCACAAGAAGGCGAAGTCGCTGACCGCTTAATTCAAGAAATTGAAAAGCAAGGCCGTTGGAATGTTTGGCAAGTTCTAAATCCACCTAAAGCTACATCTTAATTGTAACGATTTAGAAAATTCTTTTGAAAAAAGACCGTTTTAACGGTCTTTTTTCATTTAAGGCGAATTGAAAATCCTGACAATTATCGTATGATTTGAAAATATTCAACCCAATGTGCGACCCCTTTATGCAGCTAAATACTAAAACAATACTGCTCCTTGGAATCATGAGTACCAGCGTACTGAGTGGATGTCAGGTCGTCAGTGTCAAAAACCAAAAACTCAACGTTTCTATTGCCAATGAACGTGAAAGTATTATTTCTCGAAACAAACTCAGCGAAGCCAGTTTAAATGTCTTGTCGATGACAGGTCGTGAAGCCAAAGCGTGTATAGAAGACCCGAAAGCCTGTGTTGATGAACTACAACAGATCCCTCAAATTCAAGATGAACAATTATTGTCTACGGCAAGTGAATTATATTTAGCCAAAGCCATCGAATATGAGTCTTCTTCAGCCTGTAAATTAGGTCTTCTCAATAGCCACAAATCAGAAGAAAAACAAAAAATTGAACAAGACACTTATAACAAATGTTTAGATCAACAGCTGACGCTACTGGATAAAAGTATTCGCTATAGCTACGCCTATATGTTTAAAACCAAACGTGCGCCTGCTGACCGTATTTTTGATAACCGCCAAGTTCAAATCCGAGATTTCTATAATCAAGGGATTGCTAAACTGGTTAGCAGCTATGCACTACGTTATAAACCGCAAGAAGTCACCCAACAGATCAAAGTCGGACAAACCACCTATCATATTGACTTCAGCCATTACCCAGAACTCAAAAATCGTAAAATTGAACAATTGATGTCAACCTATAACCTCAACTTCTCAGGTTTACGTTCAATTACCCGCCGAGATGGTTTTGGTTCCGAATTCCTTGTGGTTTTACCTGAAGAACATACAGTTGAAACAGGCAAAGCCAAATACATTATCAACCCAATAGATTTTAAATATCCGTCTGGTTCAAACCCTAATATCCATCAAGCGCGCTATTTAGCTGCAACCTTAACAGCGGAACCTGTAAGCACCACAACTTCAGTTGATCAAATTTTAAATCAGCATGAGTTTCAAATTAAGGCTTACGACCCGTACAAATATGAACAGGTCAATATTGCCAATAAAAACTATGCCCTTGCAGCCAATTTTTCTGCTCCATATGGTCTTTGGTTAGCACAAAATAACTTGGGTAAGGCAGCTTATTTATCACTGATTGACCGAGATGAAAAACTGACGATGCCGCATCTCTACATGCTTGAACCATATAATCCTGACAAAAAAGTTATCGTCTTGGTACATGGTCTTGCTAGCAGCCCTGAAGCATGGATTCGTCTGACTAACGATATTATGGGCGATTCAGTGCTACGTGAACATTATCAAGTGTGGCAAGTCTTCTATTCAACTAATATGCCGATTATTGAAAGCCGCTTCCAAATTTATTCCATTTTGACTCAGACCTTTAGCAAAGTAGACGCCAATGCCGCGGCTAAAAAAGATGCTGTTCTAGTCGGTCATAGTATGGGCGGCATTATTGCACGACTACTTGTCAGCCAAGCCGATACCACGCAAGCAGCTTTGAAAATGATGAATTCACGTCAATTAAATCAGTACCGAAATATTCCAGTAGTGAAGCAACGTATGGTGATTGAAGATATTCCAAATTTCAGCCGTGCAATTTTTTTAGCTGCACCTCATCGCGGTACAGAATATGCAGATCGCTGGTTTACCAAAGCCGCTCGAAAAATTATTAAACTCCCAGGAGCTTTTTTATCGGCCATGGGTGATGTGTTAACTCAAGAAGAAGACCTGAAAGATTTATTTCGTGAAATTGACCATGGCTTGATCCAAAATGGACCAAGTGACTTAAGTCATCAATCAAAATTTATCGCGCTCACTGAAAATATTCAGCCGCGTAAGGGTTTGAAGTTTCATTCAATTATGGGAAATAACACCAACAGCCAAGATAAAAATGTAATCTCGGATGATGTCGTGCCATACACCAGTGCGCATTTAGAGGGTGCTGTTTCAGAAAAGATCATTAAAGGGGGTCATTCGATTCAAGAAACCCCTGAAGCGGTACTCGAACTACGCCGTATATTACGTTTGCATTTGATTGAACTTGGCCTCTATAAACCATAAGGCAATACAGCATTTAAATCGATCTACATATTTTAAAACCGATCTCAGGATCGGTTTTTTTTATTTCTGCATTTACTTGAATATGCCATTATTCAGGTAATTACTATATAACCCGAATCGCGGATAAGAAATTGACTTGAAAAATATGAGGACTAGAGCCATCAGTTGAGTTACCACACAAAACTCACAACTCTATCCTCATGTTTAATAGTACCGAATTATTTTGCGT